>NZ_DIHV01000109.1:8079-90460 GCF_002420325.1 Marinobacter sp. UBA5687 | reverse complement strand
TTGTTCAAGCTGATTGAGGCTATGCATAAAGCCGGCCGGATAGACTCTGCCACCGCCAAGAAGAATCTGAAGTATGTTCTGTTTCTGGTGCACAAAACCCACGCCGACCTGCACGTTTTCCAGGCCCGCGATTTCATTCGCCAGAACCAGATCCGCAAGGCCATTCACGCTTATCACCTTGCCAGTACTGAGATGGGCAAATCCCGGGACAACCCTCTTGCCATGAAAGCGGTGAAGAGCTTCCGTACCCGCATCAAGGAACTTGAGGAAATGAGCACAGAAGGCAAGATGAATGAGGAAAACCATTCCAAGCTGGACAAGGAATGGGACAACTTTCTGCAGGACGACGACACCTGGAAGAAAAAAGCGGATTACGACGACTGAACGCGGCTTCGTAAACGCCCATATCTCAAGGATGACGCAACATCGTGTTTAACAGAATCAGGCAACGGCTCTCCTATCGCCTCACCCGGGACACGGTCCTGGTCGCCATGGTGCTGGGCCTGGTACTGAACCTGATCCAGATTACCCTGGACTACTTCACCGCCCGGGAATCGATGGACCGCGAAGTTCGCGCCCTGATTGAAATCAGCCAGAGCCCGGCCTCCCAGATTGCCTACAACATTGATGTCCGGCTCGCGGAGGAGCTGCTCGACGGCCTGCTGCAACACCCTGCCACCATAGACGCTCGAATTATTGACAGCGATGGCCAGACCATGGCTGCGGCCAGCCAGAGCAGCCCGGTTTCCCGCTATCGCTGGATCAGCGATCTGCTGTTTGGCGCCAGCCGCGTGTTCAATGAGGAACTGCAGGTGCCACAATTGGCGGATCTGCCTCTGGGCCAGCTTGTTGTAACCATCGACACCTATCATTACGGCATACAGTTTCTCACCCGGGCGACCAATACCCTGATTATCGGGCTGCTGAAAAGCCTTGCGCTCTCCGGTGTACTGCTCGCCATTTTCTATTTTGTGTTGACCCGGCCCATGATGAACGTCATCAACGCCCTCAGTCAGGTGCGGGCAAGTTCTCCGGAGAAAGTCCGGCTTCCGATTCCGGAAAACCACAAAGGTGATGAAATCGGCACCATGGTGGGCATCATCAACCAGCACCTGGAAAACATGGAAGTGAGCGTGGCCAAGCTGCGATCCGCCGAAAGCGCCATGAAAAACTATTCCAGCCAGCTGGAACGGGAAGTGGAGGACCGCACCCGGGAGATTTCGGAAAAAAATGAAGCTTTGCTGCGCGGTAACCGGGCGCTGGTCCGCGCCAAGGAAGACGCTGTTCGCAGAGCTCGCGCCCGGGCCAACTTTCTGGCAAGCATGAGCCACGAAATTCGCACACCACTCAACGGTGTTCTGGGCATGCTGGGTCTGGCACTGGAAAGCGAGAAAGACGCAGGTCAACGCAATCGCCTGGAAATCGCTCTGAATGCCGGTGAGAGCTTACTTGGCCTGCTCAACGACATTCTCGACATCTCCAAGGTAGAAGCTGGCAAACTCTCCCTGGAAAGCATTCCTTTCAGCATGAGAAAACTGATTGAAGAATGCGCAACCCTGCACGCTCAACAAGCCCGGCGCAAAGGCATTAACCTGGTTAACGAGACCGCGCCGGATTTGCCAGAGCATTTTCTGGGGGACCCCACCCGTACCCGTCAGATTCTGAACAATCTGCTCAGCAATGCCATCAAATTCACCGATGCAGGCACCGTAAAGATTCGCACCAGCTGGTCCGGGGGCAGCTTGCGACTGGAAGTCATCGACACCGGGATCGGTATGTCGAGAGAAGGCCTGCACCGGATATTCTCACCGTTTTCCCAGGCCGATACTGACACCACCCGCCTCTACGGCGGAACCGGGCTTGGGCTGACACTCTGCCGGCAACTGGTGGAGCGAATGCATGGCCAGATTCTGGTGGATTCCAAGGAAGGCGCCGGAACCCACTTTACCGTGACCCTGCCGCTTCCGGTACACCAGGGCGATGAACCGGAGATCGCAGAAGGCGTGCTACGACGCCTGAGCGATATTGGTATTGCCATGGCCCTGCCCCAGAGCAACCCTCACAGACTGGCCATCGAGTCCCAGTTGCGCTCCTGGAACATACCGGTGCGCAGCGCGAGCCGGCATCCGGAGGGCATCCTGCTGATTGATGCAGCAAATTCGCCCCGGGAAAATCTTGCCTTTGCCAATGACTGGCGCGGAGAAGGCGTGATCCTGGCCGACCAGTCCGGCACCGCCACCAGCGACCACCCGAGACACTGCGTTGTGGCACTCCCACTGCGAAGAGACGACCTGTTCCGATGCCTGTGCGCTGCCGGCGGGTTGGATTCAGGCGAACAAGCAACGCACCCGGATCGATCGCTTGGCACAAGCCGGCAACCGGTACCGGCTCTCAACATCCTTCTGGTGGAAGACAACCAGGTCAACCAGTTGGTGGCCAGCAGCCTGCTGAAGAAACTGGGGCACCGGGTAGATCACGCGGAGAACGGGCGCCGGGCACTGGAAGCACTTCAGAACAAAGCTTACGACCTGGTACTGATGGACTGCCAGATGCCGGTTATGGACGGTTACGAAGCAACCCGCGCTATCCGCCAGAATCCCCAATGGCAAACGCTGCCGGTTATCGCGGTAACCGCCAATGTGATGCAAGGCGACCGCGAGGACTGCCTGGCCTCGGGCATGAATGACTACATCACCAAGCCCTATAATCGTGACGAACTCAGGGCGGTTATCGCTCGCTGGGCTCCGCTGTCTCCAGAACCTCCAGCAGACTCCTGAGCTCCTGGCGCAGCGATAGCAATCGCTCCGGCTCAATATCCAGACCACACATCAGGCGGCCGGGCACGTTCGCCGCCTTGGCCCGCATTGCCCGTCCGGCATCGGTCAGCCTCAACCGAACCACCCGTTCATCCTCGGCGAGCCGAGCCCGTTGCAACAGTTCCCGCTGCTCCAGGCGTTTAAGTAGCGGCGTCAACGTTCCCGAGTCCAGTCTTAATCTGGCCCCCAGGTCGCCGACCCGTGGCCGAAGCCCCTCACGGTCTGCTTCCCACATCACCAGCATGACCAGATACTGGGGATAGGTCAGCCCCAGCTCCTCCAGTAACGGCCGGTACCGGGCGGTCACCGCCCGGTTGGCTGCGTAGAGGGCAAAACAGATCTGGTTATCAAGCGCCAGTATCTGATCGTTGTCCTTCATGGTCAGAGTAATTTCTCGATATCGGCACGGATGTCGGCCGGTTTCGCCGTTGGCGCATAGCGCCGCACAACCTGGCCGTCCCGATTGACCAGAAACTTGGTGAAATTCCATTTGACCTTCTCAGAGCCCATCAGGCCCTTGGCCTCACATTTCAGGAACCTGAACAGCGGATGCGTGCCGTCGCCGTTCACTTCAATCTTGGCGAACATGGGGAAACTGACACCGTAGTTCAGGGAGCAGAACTGGCTGATGGCATCGTCGTTACCGGGGTCCTGATTCATGAACTGATTACAGGGGAAGCCCAGCACCTCAAACCCGCGTTCCCCCAATTCGTCATGGAGTGACTGAAGGCCCTCAAATTGGGGCGTAAAACCGCATTTTGAGGCCGTATTCACAATGAGCAGAACCTTGCCCCGATAGTCGTCCATTGATACTTCCTGCCCTTTAATATCTTTGGCACTGAAACTGTAGATGGTTTCGCTCGCCATGAAATCTCTCTCCTGTATTGGCCGGCCACGGCCGATTTTGTATGAACGGCTGAGTCATATTGTGCACAATATAATTTCCCCCAACAAGATTCTAAATTGTCACTTCGGGTCAGCCTGCTGACACATCACTTCAAAGACGTTCCGTAAACTATCCTGATTTGGCCACAATTCCACACAATTGCCCCTGTTACCCCGAGGCGTCCCTCCGCTAGAATAAGGCTTTCGTTCAGAACCTTAGCGAAGGACCCAGGCTCCCATGCAGAACTATTTCAAATCCGCCAAACTCGACAATGTCTGTTATGAAATTCGTGGCGTGGTTCTGCGTGAAGCCCGCAGGCTCGAAGAAGAAGGGCACCGGGTTCTGAAGCTGAACATCGGCAACCCGGCAGCCTTCGAGCTCGACGTTCCGGAAGAAATCCAGCAAGACGTCATTTACAACATGCACCAGGCTCAGGGCTACGTGGAATCCAAAGGCCTGTTTTCGGCCCGAAAGGCCGTGATGCACTACTGCCAGCAGCGGGGCATTGCCAAAGTCGATATTGATGACATTTATCTGGGCAATGGCGTCAGCGAGCTGATTGTGATGTCCATGCAGGCATTGCTGAATACCGGCGACGAGGTACTGATTCCGGCCCCGGACTACCCGCTCTGGACCGCCGCCGTCACCCTCTCCAGCGGCAAACCGGTGCATTACCGCTGCGACGAACAACAGGACTGGTTCCCGGACATCGACGATATCCGCAAAAAGATCACCCGCCGGACCCGGGCTATTGTGCTGATCAACCCGAATAACCCGACCGGTGCCGTGTATTCTGAGGAATTACTCCAGCAAGTACTGGAGCTGGCCCGGGAACACAATCTCATCATCCTGTCCGACGAGATCTACGACAAGATCCTGTACGACGGCACCCAGCACACATCCATCGCCTCGATGGCAGACGACGTGCTGTTTTTCACCTACAACGGCCTGTCCAAAAACTACCGGGCGGCCGGTTATCGTTCCGGCTGGATGATCATCAGCGGAGCCAAGCACAAGGCCCGGGACCTGATCGAAGGGATCGACATGCTTTCGAACATGCGCCTGTGCGCCAATGTGCCGGCCCAGCTGGCAATCCAGACCTCTCTGGGTGGCTATCAGTCCATCAACGATCTGGTGGCACCGGGTGGGCGTCTCTACGAGCAGCGTGAGACCGCCTGGCGCATGCTCAATGACATTCCCGGCGTCAGCTGCGTCAAGCCGAAAGGGGCGCTTTACATGTTTCCGAGGCTCGACCCCAAGCACTTCCCGGTGGTGAATGACGAGAAGCTGGTTCTGGATCTGCTGCTCCAGGAGAAAATACTTCTGGTTCAGGGCTCGGCCTTCAACATTGATGACAAGCAGCATCTCCGGGTTGTTTTCCTGCCCAGAGCGGACACGCTGTCGGATGCCATGGGCCGTCTGGGCAATTTCCTTGAACACTATCGCCAGTAAACCGGAGTCAGTATGGCCGACATTCATGTCGAGGAATTCTACAAGGACGTGGCAATCGCCCTGGTTCAGCTCTACATGTCGTTTCCCCGGCGGGTAAACCTGTTCGTGGAGGATATCGCCGGGCCAGACGAGCCCGACGAATTCGGCCTGCACAGCAAGCGCCACATGGCCTGTTTCGGCGCCCTGCTCTGGCTGTCCGAAGAAGGCCTGCTCCGATACGTGGATACCATTCGCCAGGAAGCTCTGGATCAGGCGGTGCTGACCCGGGAGGCATTTGTTCGGCTCAGCGCCCCGGCCCCGCAGGCGCTTCTGAGGGAACTGTCGGCGGCTTCAAACGAACCCGAATTGCCGCCTTCCGTTCAGAAGGACTTGTCCACCTATATTCATCTGCTGCGCTCCGCCCTGAAAAGCGGCAGTTCCAGCCGCATCAGTCTGGCGGTGCAATCAACCTTCTTTAACGATTCAGGCCTGCAACCCGTTCATTAAATGGCGTTAAGGTTCTTGAACCGCTGAACCGGATCCACATATATCGGTCAGAAAGGCAATACGTTTCCCGGTAAGCTGATACAGGAAAAAACCATGCGTATTCTGTTGTTTCTGGCCACCAACCTGGCCGTTATTCTGGTTGCGAGTTTTACCCTGCGACTGCTGGGGGTCGATAGTTATCTGGCACAACAAGGCATCGACTACGGCTCGCTACTGGCGTTTGCGGCGGTGTTCGGCTTCGCTGGTGCGTTTATCTCGCTGTTCCTATCCAAGCCCATGGCGAAGTGGAGCACCAAAGCCCGGGTGATCGACTCACCTCGCACGCCGGCGGAGCGCTGGCTGGTTGAAACCGTCGCGGAGCTGGCAAAGAAAGCCGGCATAGGTATGCCCGAAGTGGCGATCTTCCCTGCTCAGCAATCCAATGCCTTTGCCACTGGATGGAATAAAAACGATTCTCTGGTGGCGGTCAGTGAGGGGTTGTTAAGCCGCTTTGACAAGGACGAAATCCGGGCCGTACTGGGCCATGAGATTGGCCATGTGGCCAATGGCGACATGGTGACTCTGACGCTGATCCAGGGCGTGGTAAACACCTTTGTTATCTTCGCATCGCGGGTGATCGGCTCGTTCGTGGACCGGGTCATCTTCAAGAATGAGAACGGCCATGGAATCGGCTTTTTTGTCGTGAGCATCGTGGCAGAAATCGTGCTCGGCATCCTGGCCAGCACCATCGTGTTCTGGTTCTCCCGTCGTCGGGAATACCGTGCCGACATTGCCGGTGCCCAACTGGCAGGGCGAGGCGCCATGATCAGCGCCCTGGCGCACCTGAAAAAGGAAAGTGAGGTTCCGGATCAGATGCCGGACACCCTGCAGGCATTCGGTATCAACCGGGGCGCCCGCGAAGGTCTGGCAGCAATGTTCATGACCCACCCGCCGCTGGAGGACCGAATTGCAGCGCTACAGAACGCCAAACTGTAATCACATGAAAAAGGGCGCCACACAGGCGCCCTTCTCTTTTGACGAGTAAGACATTCAGGGTGTCAGATCTTCAGTTTGAACCCGATGGCCCTGAAGCTGTCCTGAATCGACTTGCTGCTACCCTTCAACTGCACTTTCAGACTCGAGCATTCCCTGCGCACCGGGTAGTCCCTGCGTAGCCTGTCAAAGGCCTGCGCCCGCTCTTCAGGATTACCGCGCATGGTCAGCCGCAGGCGGGCATCGTCCCGGCGGGGATCGTAACAAGCGCGCAAAGCAACCTGAACGGCCTCATCTTCATCAGCGCTGCTGGTAAAGGACACTTTACTGAGCGCCGGCTCCGGCAGAAATTGCCCGGCCTTCTTGCGCACGGGCAGCCCTAGATACCGGCAAAGGGCCTGGTAGATCATTTCCGTGCCCTGCATCTTGCCTTCAAGACTGTAGCCGGCAATGTGGGGCGTGGCCAGCCACACCCTGTCTACCAGATCCGGCTTGATTCCTGGCTCATGCTCCCAGACATCCAGCACCACCGTGGGTGCGTCCGCCAGCTGAAGCCGGGCAAGCAATGCCTCTCCGTCTATCACCTCGCCCCGGCCGGCGTTGATCAACAACTGATCCTGCCCAAGCGCCGCGAGCTCGCTGCCCGCGACCATCCGGTTGGTGGGATGGTCTCCAGTTCGCGTCAACGGCGTGTGCAAGGTTACAACGTCACACTCCAGAGCCTCGGCCAGCGGCACAAACTCCTCTGCGCGCTCTTCATCAGCTTCCTGCCTGGGCGGATCACAGAGCTTTACCGTGAAATCCAGCCGCTCCAGCATTCGGGCCAACTCACCACCGACATTGCCCACCCCGACAATCCCTACCGTCAGGGATGACCAGTCTTCAATACCCCGCTTTTCTGCGTACAGCGACAATACCGAGAGCACATACTCTGCCACACTGACGGCATTGCAGCCTGGCGCAGCGGCGAAACCGATGCCTTGTTCCTGGAGCCAGGCCTGGTCTATGTGGTCCGTTCCAATCGTGGCCGTACCAACGAACCGCACCCGGGCACCCTCCAGCAACTGCCGGTCTACCCGGGTTACCGAACGGACCAGAAGTATATCGGCATCCCTTACCTGGTCCGGAGCCAGCGTCCGGCCATTCACCCGGCGAATCTCCCCGATGTCGCCAAAAAAGGAATCCAGTAAGGGTATATTCTCGTCCGCAACGATCAGCATAACAGTGGTCTCACCAGTGACTCTCAATGACGACGTGGTCTGGGCCCGCGACCGCTGTTGCCCTGCGGCCGGCGACCACCCCGCTTGCGGGTAATCGGCGGGTTATCCATGGCGGCTGTCAGATTCTCATCAGGCACCGCCGTCTTCAGCTTCTGGCTGATGTATTTTTCAATCTCCGGCAGGGCAAACGCGTCCTCTTCACCAGCGAAGCTCACCGATACTCCGGTTTTACCGGCACGGCCAGTACGACCAATGCGGTGAACGTAATCTTCGGCATTGTCTGGCAAATTGTAGTTGAATACATGGGTCACGCCGTTTACGTGGATGCCACGGCCCGCCACATCGGTAGCAACCAGCACCTGGATCTGCCCCTTCTTGAACTGGTCAAGCGTTTTCAGCCGCTTGTTCTGGGCAATCTCGCCAGACATCAACGCCACTTTCACACCCTGGTTTTTAAGATCCTCTTCAAGATCACGGCACTGGTCACGACGGTTGGCAAAAACAATCGCTTTCTCTACTTCCGGCCGCTTCAGGTAATTCACCAGTACCGGCAGCTTTTCGTTATCGGACACCAGGAAAACGGTCTGTTCAACTCGTTCTGCAGTCTTCTGTTCCGGCTCGATTTCGACAAACTCGGCATTGCGGGTCCACATGGATGCCAGGTTGAGGACATCCTGGTTGAAGGTGGCACTGAACAGCAGGGTCTGGCGCTCATCCTTGGGGGTACACTTGCGGATGATGCGCTTGACGTCCGGGATAAAGCCCATATCGAGCATCCGGTCCGCCTCATCCAGAATCAGGATGTCGAGCTGATCCAGAAAAACATCCTGTGAGCCCAGGAAATCGATCAATCGGCCCGGGGTAGCCACCAGGATGTCGACAATTTCGTTCTGCAACTGCTCCCGCTGCTTGTCGTAGTTCATCCCGCCAACCACAGTAACCACATTGTGGCCAGTGTAATGACACAGCTGTTCGGCGTCCTTGGCAATCTGCATGGCCAGTTCGCGGGTGGGCGCCAGCGCCAGAACACGGGGCTCGGAGGCAAAACGCTCTTTCTCGTCGATCGGAGTTTCCAGCAAAGACTGAATCGCGGTAATCAGAAAGGCTGCAGTCTTGCCGGTGCCCGTCTGAGCCTGGCCAATGAGGTCTTCACAGGCCAGGGTCCAGGGCAGCGTTTCTGCCTGAATGGGCGTGCAGTACTCGAAGCCAATTTTGGAAATGGCATCCAGCAGTCGCTTGTCCAGATTGAGGTCGCTGAAGCGTAAATCGCCGGTATGCTTTGGTTCTGATGTCATAGGGGTTCAGGTATCCTTGATTTATCGTATTCCTGCTCTGCAGTTAACAGACGGTTCTTAACTTGAGCCCAGCTTTCATCTATCCGGGCGCCAGTACCATAGAACTGCATGAGCGAATCGTAGAACTGCTGTGCACGGCGGGGTAATCCACAGGCAAGGTACTCGCTCGCCTGGTTGAGCACATTCAGGCGGAATGCGTCTCCATCGGCAGCGCCTCCGCCGGCGAGGTTGTCGACACTGATGTGAAAGCGGAAGCCGGCGGCCAGGGAAAACAGACACTCCATGGCCTGAGGTTTCACCTCCACCTGCTCAAACGCTTGCTGCTGTTCAGGTGTTCGCCCATCCGGACAGTACCAGTATCCGTAATCGTACATTGTGCGCCGGTGCTCACCGGCAATGCACCAGTGGGCAATCTCGTGCAGGGCACTGGCAAAAAAACCATGGGCAAAGACTACCCTGGCAAGGCCCTCGGGCTCGCTCACAGGGAGATATTCCGGTTCGTCGCTGCCCCTGACCAGAATCGTCCGGTATGATTCCCGGAACAGGTCATTGAACAGCATGATAAGATCGTCTGGATTGTGATTCATCGGTTGGCTATTGTGCGACTTTAACGCGGCCAATACCAGTGGGAACTTTCGCCACAGCATGGTGTCCACTGGCTTCGAACCGACTTCATGCATACCAGAATCAGGAAATGACCGTATCCATGTCAGCAGTCCAGGCCTTCAGTGCTTCTACGCGAAATCTGTCCTACCATCTCCTGCTTGTGTTGGCAGTGGGTCTGTCGCTGGCGTCTCCCGGAGCCAAGGCTCTGGGGTCCGGCAATGGCAGCCTGTTTGGTAACAGCGAATTTCTGCCGGTAGATGAAGCACTACCCTTTGATTACACCACTGATAACGGGGCTGTGGTGCTGGCCTGGAATATCACCCCCGGCCATTACCTCTATAAGAGCCGCATACAGATCAATGCCGTAACTGATAGTGTACAGGTTGGCGAACCCGGCTTTTCTTTGCCGGGCACGCTGACTGAAGACGAATTCTTTGGTGAGATCACCGTTTTTTTTGATCCGGTCCAGGCCAGGGTACCCATCACCCTGCCCGACGGTGTCCGGGAAGCGGAGCTTCAGGTGACGTACCAGGGCTGTGCAGAGGCCGGGCTTTGTTATCCCCCGCAGACCCGGGACATCTTCTATTACCCTGGTGGCGACGCTGCCGAGACCGCAGCCAACAGCGTGACCTCCGATACCGGTAATGCGGCGCCCGCAGATACCTCCACCGCGACCGGCCTCGCCGGCTTTCTGTCCAGCCAGTCGATCTGGATGATCGCCGGCGTATTCTTTTTGCTCGGTCTGGGGTTGACCTTTACACCCTGCGTTCTGCCCATGGTGCCTATCATCTCCTCCATGGTCTCCGGGCGTAATACAAGAACCACCAGCCACGCATTATTGCTGTCTGGCAGCTATGTGCTGGGCATGGCATTGACCTACGCCGCGGCGGGTGTCATTACCGGACTGCTGGGCGCCAGCTTCAATCTCCAGGCGCAGCTACAGTCGCCCTGGGTGCTGAGTGTTTTCGCTGGCCTGTTCGTGGTCTTTGCGCTGTCGATGTTCGACCTGTTCGAAATCCAGTTACCACGTTTTATTCGGGAACCCCTCAACGATGCCAGCCATCGCCTGACTGGCAGCCGTGTCGCCAGCATCTTCGGTATTGGTGCCCTTTCAGCACTTATTGTCTCGCCCTGCGTGTCTGCGCCACTGGCCGGCAGCTTGCTGTACATTTCCACCACTCAGGATGCCGTGATCGGCGGTGTGGCGCTGCTGGCACTGGGCCTGGGCATGGGAGTTCCCCTGATTCTGGTTGCCGTTGGCGGCCGGAAACTGCTGCCAAGCTCAGGGCACTGGATGACCACGGTGAAGCACTTCTACGGTGTCATGCTGCTGGCCGTGGCTATCTGGCTGGTTGAGCGCCTGGTACCGGTCTGGTTCAGCCTGACCATGTGGGGGCTGCTGATTGCTATTACTGGCGTACAGCTGGGCGCATTCGATGCCGCCAAGGCTGGCTGGCAGCGCACCCGTAAGGGGCTGGGGCTAGTTATGTTTGCCTATGGCCTGGCCTTGCTGGCCGGTGCCGTCAGCGGCGCCAACGACCCGCTCAAGCCGCTGGCGCCCTTTGTCGCCTCCGCGGCGCCGGGACCAGTGGCGGGCGAGCTATCACATGCCAGCTTCCAGCGCGTTGAGGATCCGAACCAGATCCGCACATTGCTGGCCAATGCCAGTGACCGGGGGCAGCCCGTCATGCTGGACTTCTATGCGGACTGGTGTATTTCCTGCAAAGTCATGGAACGCAATGTGTTCAGCGATCCCCAGGTCATCCAGGCACTGTCACCCTACACCCTGCTGCAGATCGACATGACGGACAACACGCCCGCCCAGCAGGCCCTGCTGGATGAACTCGGCCTGTTTGGCCCCCCGGCAATACTGTTCTATCAGGCGAGCGGGGCAGAGCTCAGCAACGCCCGCGTGCTGGGCGAGATGGATCGGGATCAGTTTCTGGAGCACGTGGCCAACGTTGGTCAGAAACTCTGAGTCAGGCGTCCTGACAGCGGCGGATCAGAAACAGGAATTCACCGCCCGCTTCCTGCTGGCTGAGAAGTTCGTGCCCGAGGAACTGGCAGAACCTCGGGATATCCCGAGTGGTTGAAGGATCGGTGGCCACCACCCGCAGCACCTGCCCAATCTCAACATCGTGGATGCGATTGTGCAGCATCATGACCGGCTCGGGACAGAATAGTCCCCGTGCATCCAGTTCTGCGTGATAATCATGATCGGACACGCGTGACCTCCTGCAAGTAGCGTGATTTTTCTGAATCCAGTGCTAAATTATTGTTTATAGCAGCGAAAATAAAGGGAGATTGTCATGATTCGGGTACTTATTGAACGCCATATTGCCGAAACTCTGGAGTCGGCCTACGAAGACCGGGCCAGAAAAGTGTTACAGCAGGCCGTCAGTGCCCCGGGCTTTATCTCCGGTGAGACCCTGGTCGACTGCCGCGACCCCAACCATCGCATGACACTGGCAAACTGGCGCTCAGAGGCAGACTGGGATCGCTGGTACCGCTCTCCTGAACGCCGGGAATTAATGGCGGAACTCACCCCCATGATGGACCGGGATGAAGCCATTACCGTGCTCCAGCACAGCGATATGCCGTGAGCCCGGTGATCAGTCCAGGCGCTCGATGAAGCAGGTTATTTCTTCCCTGTCGTGGTAGAGGTGCCGGGCCCGGAGCCGGCAATTGAGCTCGGCCTCTGCCAGCCCCTGCAGCAGTATGTCCCGGCAGATCAGCCACTCCTCATAACGTTTCTTCATGGGTAGCTTGAGATTGAACACGGTGTAGCGACACAGTTTGCCTCCGACCCAGTCCAGCGCCAGACGCGCGGTTTTGCGGGGCTTGTCGACAATATCGCAGACCATCCAGTCCACGGCCCGCTTCGGGCGCCAGGCGTAGCCATCAGCCCGGACATGCTCAACATGCCCTGTGGCCATCAACTCTGGATTCATGGGGCCATTATCGACCGCCGTCACCATCATGCCTTGCTGAACCAGTTGCCAGGTCCATCCTCCGGGAGCGGCGCCCAGATCTACCGCTTTCCGGCCGCCACCCAGGTAGTCCAGATAACGATCTTCAGGAATAAAGACTTTCCACGCCTCTTCGAGTTTGAGCGCAGACCGGCTGGGCGCTGAGGCAGGCAAACGCAAACGGGGTATGCCCTGCGGAAAAGGGGATCGATTATCGGCCAGGCTTAACCCGACAACAGCCGTTTCGAAATCCAGCAACAGCAACTCCAGACGGTCACCGTTGGCACTGTCCGAGTCCTGCGTCAGCATGTCCGCCTCCCTGAGTCCGCGGGACAGGGGTGCCACCCATTTTCGGGCAAAGTTGCCCAGATCGCGATCTTCATTGGTTTCCGTAAGCCGGGTTTCCAGTCGTGATGCCAGGCTGCCCTGCCAATCGGCGCCCCGGAGGAACTCGATAACGGCTCCAACCCGGTCCCTGGCCGGCAGCGGGCAATCGCCAAGCACCAGAAACCAGTCCCGCACAAAGACCAGCTCGTCCAGCGGTATTCTCTGCATCAATTCAAAGGCAGATTCGGGCCCGCCAAGGGTAAACCGCACCAGCCCTGCGTTCCTGATCGGCTGAAAGTAACCGAACAGACCACAAGCGGCCGCCGAATCCATCAACTCCTGACCCGCCTCGGTTTCAAACCCCGGGCGACACATCAGCATTATCTGTTGCATTCCATAACCTTGTTGGTGACCACTGTCAGGATTCTGACGCACTGACAGCGATAAAACTTGAACGTGTTTAACGGCAGCACTTGTTCACGCTGGCTACACTTTCTGCCTCCCAACGTACCGCCTGGTGGAAGATGCTCCGACTCTGGAACCTGCTTACGGCCTGTTTTCTGACCACGGCTGGCCTGCTGTTCAGCGGCCAGCTTGCGGCTATGGAACCGTGTCCCGCTCTTGATGCCGCCAGCCCGGACGCCCGAAGTGCAATCAACCACCACATCTGTTTTTACTCAGCCCGCCCGGGTGAACCGGCCCATGCTGCAACAGCACCTGAGGATCTGCCGGCCGAGTTGGCGTGGAGACCAGCCCGGGGCCATGACCTGGTATTCAGCCACACCGATTCCGTGTACTGGATCCAACTTAATGTCCGCAACAGCAGCGCTGAATCCGGTCTCTGGTACCTGAAGCTTCATTACCCGCTGCTGGACGAGGTGACGTTCTGGCAAAAAAGCCGCTACCAAAGCGGTTACAGCCCTGAAGACGCCCGACCTCCGCTGGCGACCGGCGACCTGTTCCCGTTTGCCACAAGGGGCATAGATTACCGTTATTTCCTGCTCCCCGTCACACTGGATGCCGGCGAAAACCGCTCCATCCTCATCCGGGTGCATAGCAGCGGCGCGCTGAATGTGCCCCTGGGCCTGATGACACCGGGCGAGGTCATTGCGGAAAGCAACCATCTCACCCTCATACACGGCCTGTTTTACGGCGCCCTGCTGATACTGGCGGCGTTCAACTTGCTATTGTTCATCAGTGCGGGCACCCGCTATTACTTCTACAACGCCTTTTATATAATCTCGATCGGGATGTTCCTGTTCGCCATGGGTGGATTTGCCAACCAATACTTCTGGCCGGAGAGCTCAGAACTGGCGAACCTCTCCATTCCGTTAACCCTGGCCGTTTGCGCGCTGGCGATGACTCTATTTGGCTGGTCTTTCCTGGAAGTCGGCCCCGACACTCTTTCTGTCAAGGCGCTGAAATCACTGGCCACAGTTGCCGTTGGCGCAGTAGCACTGACGCTCCTGATCCCGTATACCAAGTCCATCCTGATCAATACCGCCCTGGCCTTGACAGTCATTGTGGCGCTACAGGTTATTGCCTACGTTCGCTGGCGCCAGGGATACAGGCCCGCATTCTGGTATCTGGCGGCCTGGATGGTAATGGTTGCCGGGGCACTGATCTATGCCATGGCTGCGTTCGGGTATCTTGGCGATTATCAGGCCCGGGAAGTGATGATGCAGGCGGTTCTCGGAGGCCAGGTGGTCCTGCTGAATTACGCACTGGTGCAGCGCTGGCGCCTGCTTAACCAGAAACTGCTGGATGTGGAACACCAGGCTCGGACCGAACTGGAACTGAAGGTCCATGAACGCACCGCCCAGCTCCGCAACACCATGCGGGAACTGGAACAGGCAAATCGGAAACTGGCATCTTTAAGCCTCAACGATGCGCTCACTGGCCTGTACAACCGGCGCCACATGGATAATCTTCTGCCTGAACTCTGCAGGGAGGCCCGTCGGACCGGGAACCCATTAACTCTGGCCCTGATTGATGCCGATCATTTCAAACGCGTAAACGATACCTGGGGCCACGATTTCGGAGACCAATGCCTGAAACAGATCGCGGGCATTCTGGATGAGCACGTCAAAAGGCCAAGGGACGTAGCCATCCGTTTTGGTGGCGAGGAATTTGCCCTGCTACTCCCCGGAAACAATCTGGAAGGCGCGCGCACGCTCTGTCTCAGCATACTCAAGGCCATGCGGGAAACCGCCCTTATCGCTCCGGACAAAAAGCCTTTCCATCTGACACTCAGCGCCGGGATTGCCGAACTGGGTACGGGGGAGGAGCCATCTGACCTGTTCCGAAAAGCCGATGAAGCACTCTATCAGGCCAAGGGCGCAGGGCGAGATCAGATCGTACTCGCCAATCGCGCGTCAGCGCCTGGTCACAGCACGGCATCGTCGGCAAACTGACGCGTCAAAAGAGCAGCCTGCGCAATCAGGTCTGACTGTTGCTCTGGCTGCCGCGCCAGCGGCTGAAAATCGTGATTTCCGCCGTCCAGCCAGCACAGCCGGGTAAGGCCGGGGATCTGACCCTGCGCCTTCAGTTCATCCGGTTTACCGAATGGGTCCCGGGTACCCTGCACCACCAGTAGAGGAACCGCGACCTTATCCAGATGGTCAGTCCGCCAACGATCCAGCTTCCCCGGCGGGTGAAACGGATAGCCATAACAGGCAACGCCATCATTATCCCTGAACTTCCCGGCAGCCAGAAGCGTGGCCATCCGCCCTCCCATTGATTTTCCCCCCACCAGCAGCGGTACCTGACTTCCGAGCTCCTCTCTGGCCAGGGACACCTGATCTTCAAATGCCGCCAGCAAAGCCGGCTGCCGATCGGGCGGTCGCTTTCTGCCATCCTCGCGACGCTTCACCATATAGGGAAACTCGAACCGCACACTTTCGATGCCCTGCCCTGCGAGAGCCTCCGCCAACAACTCCATGAACAATGAATCCATGGGCGCGCCAGCACCGTGGGCCAGTATCATTACGGCTTTGGCATCTTTTCCGTAGCCTTTGGTCTTAATTCTTTTCACCAATTTTCTCTCTCTCGCTCCTGTTGCGGATCAAACCCGATGACAGAATGGATCTGGCAAGCCATTAAAGCGTCAATAAAAACATATTGGATAGACTTGCAACTTACTGGCCAGCCTACTGATTCCGGCGGATTTGACGGATGTCATAACTTGATCTTGATCATTGCAAAGGAATAATCGTTTCTCCATACTTGCCCCCGCATAATTCCCCATCCTGAACCCATTGGTAAGGCTATGAGCACAGTAAATGCAAACCTGACATACAACTATAAGGTGGTGAGACAATTCGCCATCATGACAGTGGTATGGGGTATTGTAGGTATGGCTCTGGGTGTGCTGATTGCAGCACAGCTGGTTTGGCCATCCCTCAACCTCGACCTGCCCTTTACTCACTTCGGTCGCTTGCGGCCGCTGCATACCAACGCCGTAATCTTCGGCTTTGGCGGAAGTGCCCTTTTTGCAACGTCCTAC
Organism: Marinobacter sp. UBA5687; assembly: GCF_002420325.1. Lineage (NCBI taxonomy): Bacteria > Pseudomonadati > Pseudomonadota > Gammaproteobacteria > Pseudomonadales > Marinobacteraceae > Marinobacter > Marinobacter sp. UBA5687. Next base: position 73,926 of record NZ_DIHV01000109.1, on the reverse strand, counting down.
TACGTCGTTCAGCGAACCTGCCAGGCTCGCCTGATGTCTGACGGGTTGGCGGCGTTCACCTTCTGGGGCTGGCAAGCGATCATCGTGGCTGCTGCCATCACCCTTCCGATGGGCCTGACAACGTCCAAGGAATACGCCGAGCTGGAATGGCCGATTGACATCGCGATTGCGGTTGTCTGGGTCAGCTACGCCCTGGTGTTCTTCGGAACCGTGATGAAGCGTAGCACTCCGCACATCTACGTTGCCAACTGGTTCTACGGCGCGTTCATCATTACCGTTGCTGTACTGCATATCGGTAACAACATGGCGCTGCCGGCCACCGCCTTCAAGTCGTACTCCGCCTATGCGGGTGTTACCGATGCGATGATGCAGTGGTGGTACGGTCACAACGCGGTGGGCTTCTTCCTGACTGCTGGCTTCCTGGGCATGATGTACTACTTCGTTCCCAAGCAGGCCAACCGTCCGGTTTACTCCTATCGCCTGTCTATCGTGCACTTCTGGGCACTGATCGCCACCTACGTATGGGCCGGTGGTCACCACCTGCATTACTCCGCTCTGCCTGACTGGGCACAGACCGCAGGCATGGTCATGTCCCTGATTCTGCTGGCGCCGTCCTGGGGCGGTATGATCAACGGCATGATGACCCTGTCCGGTGCCTGGCACAAACTGCGCACTGACCCTATCCTGCGTTTCCTGGTGGTTTCTCTGTCCTTCTACGGTATGTCTACCTTCGAAGGCCCGATGATGTCTATCAAGACCGTCAACGCTCTGTCCCACAACACTGACTGGACCATCGGCCACGTGCACTCCGGCGCCCTGGGCTGGGTTGCTATGATCAGTATCGGTGCGGTTTACCACCTGATCCCGAAACTGTGGGGCATCCAGGCCATGTACAGCACTGCCCTGATCAACACTCACTTCTGGCTGGCTACCGTAGGCACCGTGCTTTACATCGCCGCCATGTGGGTGAATGGCATCATGCAAGGTCTGATGTGGCGTGCAGTAAACGAAGACGGCACCCTGACCTACAGCTTCGTGGAAGCGCTTGAAGCTTCCTACCCGGGCTACTTTGTACGCTTCATCGGTGGCGCGATCTTCCTGACCGGCATGCTGATCATGGCCTACAACGTGTACATGACCGTACGCCAGAAAGACGCCGTTGCAGAAGATAATGCTGCGGTTCAGGCGGCGTAAGGGAGAGAGACCAGATGAGACACGAAATAGTCGAAAAGAACCTTGGTCTGATGATCGTGCTGATCGTGCTGACCATCAGTGGCGGTTTCCTGGCGGAAGTGGTGCCCCTGTTCTTCCACAAAGAGGTTAACGAGCCGGTCGAAGGCCTGGAGCCTCTGTCAGCCCTGGAACTGGAAGGCCGGGACATTTACATCCGTGAAGGCTGCCACGTGTGCCATACCCAGCAGATCCGTCCGTTCCGGGCTGAGACTGAGCGTTATGGCCACTACTCCGTTGCGGGCGAGTTCGTTTATGACCGTCCGTTCCTGTGGGGTTCCAAGCGTACCGGGCCGGATCTGGCTCGTGTAGGCGGTCGTTACTCGGATGCCTGGCAGCGCCAGCATCTGTACGATCCGCGCAGCGTGGTACCCGAATCCAACATGCCTGCCTTCCCGTGGCTGTTCGAGAATCGTGTTGATCACGGTTCCATTGAGTCCCGGATGAAGACGCTGCAGACGCTTGGCGTGCCATACAGCGACGAGCAGATTGCCAACGCAGCGAGTGAGATCGAAGGCAAATTTGAAATCGAAGCGCTGGTCGCATACCTGCAGCAGCTGGGTACTGTGATTTCAGAGAAGCGGTGATCCCATGGATATTAATGAGTTACGCGGCATTCACACGCTGCTGGTAATGGCAGCGTTCTTCGGAATCGTCTGGTGGGCGTACAGCGCCCACCGCAAGAAGGCCAACGACGAGGCAGCACACCTCCCCTTCGATGACGACGAAGTCGAAAAGCGTACTCTCGAACAGGAAAAAACGGAGAAGAAACAATGAGTACCTTCTGGAGCATCTGGGTCAGTGTGATCGTGCTCGGTACCGTTTTCGGCTGCTGGTGGCTCCTCTGGGCCACCCGCAAGAGCCAGACAACCGATACTGAAACCGACCGGACAATGGGCCATTCCTTTGATGGCATTGAGGAATACGATAACCCTCTGCCGAAATGGTGGTTCTACCTGTTCGTAGCAACCTGCATCTTCGCCCTTGGCTACCTGGCTCTGTACCCGGGCCTGGGCAACTTCAAGGGTCTGCTGGGATGGACATCCACCAACCAGTGGGAAGCGGAAGTGGCAGCTGCCGAAGAGAAATATGGCGAAATCTATGCCCAGTTCGGCGACACTGCCATTCCTGAACTGGCGCAGAACGATGACGCCATGAAGATCGGCCAGCGCCTGTTTGCCAACAACTGTTCGGTCTGTCACGGCACCGCCGCTCGCGGCCAGGTGGGCTTCCCCAACCTGACCGACGAAGACTGGCTGTGGGGCGGTCAACCAGACCAGATCCTGCACAGTATTGCTCAGGGTCGTAACGGCAACATGCCTGCAAAGGGCGTTATGCCGAATATGACCAACGAGCAGGTCGACCAGGTGGTTAACTACGTGCTGAGCTTCAGTGGACGCGAAGAAGATGCCGAGGCGGCCAAAGCTGGCGCCCAGGTATTCGCACAGGCCTGCGTTGCCTGTCACGGCCCGGAAGGCAAAGGTATGGAAGCCATGGGTGCGCCCAACCTGACCGATAATGTCTGGCTCTATGGCTCCACTTATGAGTGGATCAAGGAGACCGTGATGAACGGTCGCCAGAACCAGATGCCTGCACAAGAAGGTCGTCTGACCGACGACCAGATTCAGATCCTGGCAGCCTACGTTTACAGCCTGTCTAACTGAATCCGACCCGGCCAGGCTCGCCCTGGCCCGGTCTTCTCAACCCTGTATCTGCGCCCGCGGGTACAGGCTTGAGAAGATCAGCTGACCCTCCGAGGCCCGCTCCCAGCTTTACCACTCACCGGGAGGTACCCATGAGCAACGAGATTCCGGTCAAACAGGTTGACCCGAACGGCGATTCCTCCAATAACAAAAAAAAGCCAGAAACCGTCGACCTGTACGCCAGTCGACAGAAAATCTACGTCAAGGAAGTCAAAGGCTTTTTTCAGCGAATCCGGAATGTCAGTCTAACCCTGCTAATGGGCATGTACTTTCTGTTCGTTTGGCTGACTCTGGACGGGCAACCCCTGATTCACTTCGACCTGCCTGCCCGGGAATTCCATCTTTACGGCATTACCTTCTTCCCCAAAGATTTCTTCCTGTTATCCGGCATGCTGATCATTTCAGCCTTTGGCCTGTTTTTCATCACCACACTGTTCGGCCGGGTATGGTGCGGCTATACCTGCCCCCAGACAGTCTGGACCTTTATCTTCATGTGGATCGAGGAAAAAGTTGAGGGCAGCCGCAACAAGCGGATGAAACTGGACAAAGCCCCCAACTCTGCGGAGAAGCTCACCAAAAAATCGATCAAGCACGCACTCTGGCTGTTCGTCGCGCTGGCGACTGGCGTCACCTTCGTTGGCTACTTCTACCCCATTCGTGAGCTGATCGTTGACCTGTTCACCTTGCAGGCCAACGGCTGGGCCTATTTCTGGGTGGCCTTCTTTACCGTCGCCACCTACCTGAACGCCGGCTGGATGCGGGAACAGGTATGCCTGTATATGTGCCCGTATGCCCGGTTCCAATCCGTGATGTTCGATCCCAACACCCGCGTTGTCTCCTACGATCCCAACCGGGGCGAGCCACGTGGCAGCCGCAAGAAAGGCGTCGAACCCGCCGAAGTCGGTCTGGGCGACTGTATTGATTGCGGCCAGTGTGTTCAGGTTTGCCCCACCGGGATCGATATCCGTGATGGCCTCCAGTACGAGTGTATCGGCTGCGCCCTGTGTATCGACGCCTGCGATGAAGTTATGGAGAAGATGAACTATCCCAAGGGGCTGATTCGCTACACCACTGAGAATGAACTGGAGGGTAAAACCTCCAAACTGCTGCGGCCGCGTACCTTTGGTTATGGCGCAGTGCTCATACTGATGATCAGCGCGGTGATCTTCACCATTGCCACCCGGGTTCCGGCCAAGATGGATGTGCTGCGGGACCGTGGTGCACTGTTCAGTTTCAACGGCGAAGGGCGGGTGGAAAACTCGTATACCGTGAAGATCCAGAACATGTCAGAAGTACCACAAACCTTCAGCCTGACTGTGGACGGTCTTGAAGGTATGCGCATTCTGACAGACACCACGGTGACGGTGAGCAGCGGCGAGAATCTCTCCTTGCCCACGGTTGTTGACGTGCCACCGGAAGTGCTGGTGGACACCAATAACGATATTCGTTTCTATGCGGAGTCCCAACCGGATTCCTTGATTAAACTTGAAACTGAAAGCCGGTTTGTTGGTCCAAGGCCCCGCTAACAAGAGGGCCCGACAACCGGCTCTGAAGCCATAAACCGAGACAAGACCGTAATGACTGATAACGCAACAACTGCCCCCTGGTATCGCCAGCCGTGGTTCTGGTTCCTGACCATTTTCCCTTTGGCGTCGATCATGTGGGGGATTACCGCCCTGACAGTATCGTCCAGCATGGACAATTCGCTGGTGACCGACGACTATTCCAAACAGGGGCGTGGCATCAATATGTCCATTGCCCGGGATGAAAAGGCGGCAGATCTCCAGATGAAAGGCTCACTGAGCCTGAATGGTCGTTCTGCAACACTGGATCTGAGCACCGTGAATGGTGCCGCCGACTACCCGTATCTGGTGTTCAACCTGTATCACCCGACATTGTCTGGTCAGGATAAAACCGTCCAGTTTACCCGGGTCGCTCCCGGTCAGTACCGGGGCCAGCTCCTTGAGGATGTCAGTGGTCGCTGGTACTACGACCTCCAGGGGCCAGATAACGACTGGCGGGTAAAGGGTGAGGTAAGGCTTCCTTCCTCTACCCCCATTCGCATTAACGCAGAAGGCGACGCCCAAGGGTGACCACCCTGAACTGCTTCCATTGCGGAGAACCAGCGGATGGCGAACCCCCGATTACCCTGGAACTGCAGGGACAGCAAAGGCATTTTTGTTGCCAGGGTTGCAAGGCTGTGTGTCAGACCATCCACCAGGAGGGTCTGACCGGTTTCTATGAGTTTCGCACCGAACCCGCTGTTACACCAAGAGAACTGACCCGGTCAGAACTCGATCGTATCCGGGAGCTGGATCACCCCCTGGTTCAACAAGCCTTTGTGGCACCGGTCAAGGCTGGCCAGGAGGCACAGCTGCTGATCGGCGGTATTACCTGCGCCGCCTGCATCTGGCTGCTTGAGAATCACATGAAACAGCAGCCAGGCGTGCAGAGCTTTACCGTAAACCACACCACACAGCGGGCTCGCCTGGTCTGGGCATCGGACAAGGCACGTCTCAGCGACCTTCTGATTGCCATCCACGAACTTGGCTACACCGCCCGCCCGTATCAGGCCGACGAAGCCGAACAGGCGCTCAAGGCAGAGCACCGCTCGATGCTCATTCGTCTGGCGGTGGCCGGGATCGGTTCCTTCCAGAGCATGATGCTGGCTTTTCCCCTGTACTTTGAACTTGTCAGTGATCTTTCCACGGATTTTGTGGATTTTTTCCGCTGGTTCAGTCTGCTGGTTGCCACGCCGGTGGTGTTCTACAGCGCTCGCCCATTCTTTACCAATGCCCGCCGGGACCTGCTCTCCCGTCATCTGACCATGGACGTACCGGTGGCCATCGCCATCGGGCTTGCCTACAGCGCAAGCGCCTGGGTAACGGTGGTCGGGGGCGACGAAGTGTATTTTGAATCCGTGTGCATGTTTACCTTTTTCCTGCTGCTGGGCCGATACATTGAAGTTCAGGCCCGCTATCGCGCCGGGCTGAGCGGCAATGCCCTTGCGGGCTTCCAGCCCTCTGTTGCCGCACGGGTCCTGAACGGTGAGGCAGAGATCATCGCCATTCACCAGGTACAACCGGGTGATGTGATCCGGGTTCGACCAGGGGAAACGCTACCTGTGGATGGCGAAATCGTCTCGGGGGAGTCTACCCTGAACGAAGCCGCCCTCACCGGTGAATACCTGCCAGAAACCCGTAAGCCGGGCGACACCGTTCATGCCGGCAGCGTAAATGGGGAAAATCCGCTCGACATCCGCGTCACCCATGCCGGGGCCCAGACCCGGCTGTCCGGCATCTTGCGAGTTCTGGATCGCGTACAGTCCGAAAAGCCGCCGGTGGCCCGAATGGCCGATCGCATTGCGGGCAAGTTCGTCGGCCGTGTGCTGATACTGGCACCAGTGGTCTGGGTAGGCTGGTGGCTGGCCGGGGCCGACAACGCCTTCGATATCACGCTTTCCGTACTGGTGGTTACCTGTCCCTGCGCCCTCTCGCTGGCTACGCCAACGGCGATCACATCTGCCACAGTGCGCCTGAGAAGGCTTGGTTTCCTGCCTACTCGCGGTCACACCCTGGAATCCATGAACACCATCGATACCGTGGTGTTTGATAAAACCGGGACTCTGACCCGGGGAGAGCTTAGTCTGACCGGGCAAGCGGTGTTCGGTAGCCTGGATCAGGACACCTGCATTCGGATTGCCGCGGGGCTTGAAAAACATTCAGAGCACCCGATTGCCAGGGTATTCCACGAGCAGCCTTCGGTCACCGTCAGTCAGGTGAGTAACCACCTGGGCGGTGGCTTGTCCGGACACTACCATGGACGGGCGGTCTACATCGGGCACAAAGCCTTTGTCTCCGAGCACACGTCGGCAATTGCGCCAGAAGGTGAAGACGCCCAAGGCATGGAAATCTGGCTCGCGACAGACAAGGAATGGCTGGCACGCTTCCGGCTGGATGACAAGATACGGGACGACGCGTCACAGGCCTTGCAGGCGTTACGGAAATCCGGAATCGAGACCTTGCTGCTTAGTGGGGATCGCTCCGGCCACGTACAACAGGTAGCCCATGCACTGGGCATTGACCGAGCCATTGGTGAAGCCTCACCGGAGCAGAAACTGGAAGTGCTGGAACAGCTTCGAGCGGACGGGCACCGGGTGATGATGGTGGGTGACGGACTGAATGACCTGCCCTCCATGGCCGGAGCCGGTATTTCAGTGGCTATGGGTACAGCGGCAGACCTGACTCAACTGAAAGCCGACGCGGTACTGCTGAATGGCCAGTTGAATTCCCTGGTCGCCGCGATTGAAACCAGCAAGCAAACCCGGAAAATCATCCGTCAGAATATGATCTGGGCGTTCGGCTACAATGTCTGCGCCCTGCCCCTGGCCGCAGCCGGCCTTGTGGCCCCCTGGCTTGCTGCCATCGGCATGTCCCTGAGCTCACTGATCGTTGTGCTGAACGCCTTACGACTCAGCCGGTCCAACAAGGGCACACCGCCCCCGGAGGCCACCCTTGGCGCACCAGAAGCAGCCTGATACTTTGGGCCATACACTTATGAACAGGAGGTTATCGTGCAGATTGTCATGATACTGGTTCCGCTTATGCTCATCCTGGTGGCGCTGGGCGTCCTTCTGTTTTCCTGGGCCGTCAAGAACGGGCAGTACGATGACATGGACGGCCCCGCTCATCGCATTCTCTACGACGATGACAAGGATATGATTCCCAGGGAAGCCCGCCGTAACAAGTCGAAACCTGACGGCCAGAAAGACGACGCGGAGCAAACCGATACCGATACCGACAAGGGCTGACAGGATAGCGGATGCAGCCTGAACTCTATCTGAGCTACCCCAGTGCCTTCCTGATAGGACTGCTCGGTAGTACCCATTGTCTGGGCATGTGTGGCGGCATCAGCGCCTCGCTGTCCATGGCATTGCCGGTAGGCCGGGGCTTCCGCTTTCGGCAGACCCTGCTCTTGCTGGCATTCAATTTTGGCAGGATTGCCAGCTACGCCCTGATCGCAACCCTGATTGCCCTGCTCAGCACCAGTGCCGCCAGCCAGTGGCATGGTGCCGGATTGGCTCTGATGACCCTGGCGGGATTGCTGCTGATCATGATGGGGTTATCCATGGGGCAATGGTGGCAGGGTATTCGCTACATTGAGCGGGTCGGGGCGCCGGCATGGCGCTTCCTGTCGCCGCTTACCCGCAAGTTCCTGCCGGTTCACAATGGCGGCCAGGCCCTTGCTCTCGGTGCCTTGTGGGGATGGCTGCCCTGCGGCCTTGTTTACAGCACACTGGGATGGGCGGCGCTTCAACCAACCGTCAGCAGCGCAGCTCTCACGATGATGTTCTTCGGACTGGGAACCCTGCCGTCGATGTTGGCGACGGGCTTCGCCGCCAACTGGATAAGAGGCCTGAAAAGCAACCAGAGCTTCCGCAAGCTCAGTGGCCTGCTGTTAATCCTGTTTGGCCTCTGGACGCTGCCTTTCCAGGCCCTGCTGAATCACTGACGATCAGAGATTCAGTACATCTAGCCGGCCAAAATCCTGCTGGGGCTCCGCGGTTTGAACGGCCTGACGCTTGCCGCCAAGACGCCGCCCTTCCCTGAAGTCATATAATTCCGGATCGGCCAGGTGCGACGGCTCGACATTGCAAAGGGCCCGGAACATGGTTTCCAGACGGCCAGGATGCTGTTTGTCCCAGGTCTGGAACATTTCCTTGATGACCTGTCGCTGAAGGTTTTCCTGGGAGCCGCATAAATTGCAGGGAATGATCGGAAATTCCCGAAGTGACGCGTAGCGGGCAATATCCTTCTCCCTGGCATAGGCCAGAGGACGAATAACCGTATTGCGGCCATCGTCGCTGTGGAGCACCGGTGGCATGGATTTGAGTTTGCCGCCGTAGAACATGTTGAGAAACAGGGTTTCCAGCAAATCATCCCGGTGATGGCCCAGGGCAATCTTGGTCACACCATGCTCCTCGGCGAAATTGTAGAGAATGCCCCGCCTCAGGCGTGAACACAGCCCGCAAGTGGTCTTCCCTTCAGGCACTTTTTCCTTAACAATACTGTAGGTGTCTTTCTCGATGATGTGATACTCGATACCCATCGATTCAAGATAGTCCGGCAGGACATGCTCGGGGAAACCCGGTTGTTTCTGGTCCAGGTTCACGGCAATCAGCTCAAAACGCACCGGCGCGCTCTTCTGCAGATTGAGCAGAATATCCAGCATGGCGTAGGAGTCTTTGCCACCGGACAGACAACACATCACCTTGTCTCCGGCTTCAATCATCGAGAAATCAGCAATCGCCTGCCCAACTTCACGGCGCAGACGTTTCTGCAATTTGTTAAGCTCCAGTTTCTGGCGACGTTCGTAATCAGAAACAGGTGTCTTTTCAGGGCTGGCAGTCATTGCTTCGGGCATTCGTTTTCACGCTCACAAGGTAAGTGAGCGGGCAATTATACGCGCCACAAACCATCAGGGACAGGATAGCAACATGGATATGTTGAAATTGACTTCACCACAAGCCACGGGCAAGCGCGCGCTCAACCGTATCCGAAATCGTCACGCCATTCTCAGGGCGGCCAGAGACTGTTTCCAGGAACACGGTTACGACAACACCACCATTCGGGACATCGTCCGCAGAACCGGTCTCGCCGCCGGCACCTTCTACAACTACTTTTCCAGCAAACAGGATATCTTCGCGGCCCTGCTCAGCGATTTCCTGACCTCGCTCAACAACGACATGAGCCAGCAGCGACAATCTGCATCCTCAACCCAGGAATTTGTCTACCGGGCCTATCTGGCGCTTTACAGCGCCACCGCGAAAGATCCGGTGGTGTATGAGCTCGCCCATCAAAATCAGCGCGCCCTCCGAAACCTGTTCGGCTCAGATATTCTGGGCCTGACCATGCTGTCCCTTGAGGAAGACGTTCGCAACGCCATGACCCGTGGGCTGCTGCCGGCAGTCGATGCGGACTATCTTTGCGCCGCGTTTTTTGGCGTGGCCTACGACACCAGCATGCTGGTGGCAAGGCGGGCACACCAGAAGCCGGAACTCGCCCAGGACGAAGCCAGAACAGCGGCTGAGTTTTCCACCCAGCTGTTTCTGGGCGGCTTCCCGGCCCTGACCAGGCTTTCAAGCGAAGGCTGACTGGCATACCATGATGGCCATGACCATCTCCGCAGATAACCAGATACTCGATGACTCACCCGCAGCCCGTGGTGAAGAGCACAGCTGGCTACAGCAACAGGTCCAGCACCTGTTGGTTGCCGTGGAGCACGAACTGCGGGCCGCAGGCCCGGCCGGGCTATCCGAGCTGGAGCTGATACGGGCCTTGCAGGGCGAGCGCTGGAGCCTGATTGGCACAGTCGACTTTCACGAGCCCGATCGGCTGTACCCGGTGCACTTCCTGCTGTTCCACGTACTCTACCGTCTGCGCGATCAGATTGCCCTGGAGGGCGAGAGCCTGAATATCTCTCCGCTTCGGCTCAGTATCGGGCAAATGCTGACGCGCACCGAATCAACGGCACTGCCGGATTCTACCGATGCCCTGCGTGAGTTCTATCTGGATCTGTCACAGTACTTTCTCTCCGAAGCCGCCATTCAGGAAATGATGGACAACTTCTGGGCCGGCAATACCCTGTCCCGGCCCGAGCACTCGGAAGCCGCCGAGGCGGCCAGGACGCTGGGTTTCGATGAATTACCGGGGCAGTTCGCTACCGTCAAGAAGCGCTTCCGAAAACTCGTGATGCGTGCGCACCCGGACCGGGGCGGTGATACCGGAGAAATCCAACAACTGAATCAGGCCTTCTCGGTTCTGAAAGCCCATTACGCCTAAATCATCCTACGAGATCCCGTGTGTCAGGAAACAAGACCATGCTTCGAATAAACAAACTGATTGCGTATCCCCTGATCAGTGCCCTGTTGCTGGCCGGAACACAGGCTCAGGCCGACCTGGTGGTTCTGCAGTATCACCACGTGGATGACAGTACACCTCCGGCGACCAGCACGTCCCGATCATTGTTTGAGGCGCAGATGAACATGATCCGGGATCTTGACCTTGACGTGGTGCCGCTGGAAGCTGGCACCAGGGCGGCACTGGCCGGCGAACACCCTGACACCAATGAAGTGGCCATTACGTTCGATGATGCCTATGAATCCGTCCATACCTTTGCTGCGCCGTTACTGGACAGCCTCGGGCTGCCCTACACTGTCTTCGTCAATACCGACTCGGTAGGCGCCAGGGGCTACATGACCTGGGAGCAACTCCGCACAATGGCAAACAATGAGTTGGCGACTATCGCCAATCACAGCGCGGACCACGCTCACCTGGCACGCAGACGGAGCGAAGCCGAAGATGAATGGGAAAACCGGATTACCAGTAGCCTGGACGAGGCTCAGCAAGAACTGAAGAACCGCATTGGCGTGGAGGAGCCTCTGTTCGCCTATCCGTACGGCGAATTCGATCTAGCCCTGGAACAGAAGCTCAGCGAAAGGGGTTGGTTGGGATACGGACAACAATCCGGTGCTATTGGACAGTATTCAGGCAAAACCCGTCTGCCCCGCTTCCCCATGGCCAATGCCTACGGCCAATTGGGCAGCCTGAAAGACAAACTGATGAGCAAGGCTTTTCCGGTACCGGCCAAAGACCTGCCCGACGGGGTGTTCGAGCAGAATCCGCCGCGCTTGAGTTTCACGCCCACCGATGCCATCAGCCCCTCCCGGCTTACCTGTTTCGCGTCCGGTCTCGGTCGAATCAATTTTGAAGTGGTGGTAGATAGCATCGAGGTGCAGGCACCCAAAGCCATCAACAGCCGTCGGTTCCGATACAACTGTACCCATCCGGCGGGTAACGGCAGCTTCTACTGGCTGTCCCAGCAGTGGTTGAATCTGGACGCACCGGAAGACTGATGGTCGGCATCACTCCTCAAATGTCGTGATGCCGATTTCTCCGGTTTCAACGTGCGGGATCGCTGTAGGCGTGTCGCCCGCTTCCGTCACCGTTTGCCCAGCCAGGTCTTCCGGGCGGGTGAATACCACCAGCCAGCGCTCGCCCTGGCCGGGAAACGCCGGTACCCAGCTTTCCAGATACCCGCGACGGCGCCAGTTTTCCGGTTCGTAGTTCATAACCAGATCCGTCACTATCCGCACGGGCTGAAAGTCCTTGTCGAGAAATGCCAGGCTTGGTACCAGCACGCCATTGTGGGCGTAGGAACGCAGCCGCATCACAAACCCGGGGACAAAGGTACTAGATGGCAGGGCAATCAGCCGATAGGGCGAATCACCCGTGCTGAAACGGTGGCGGGGCGTGTCTTCCTCAAAATCAACACCAAACTCACGGCCTTCCTGCCACTGCAGGAAATCCCGGGCAGGCAGGGTCTGGCAACAGCTTTCGGCAAATACCCGGAAAAACGAATCCGTTTCCTCAATCCCCAGTATGGCAAAGGCGTCGGGGTCATGGCCCTCAACCGGCGTATGGTCATCTACAGTAACCGGCAGGTATACGCTGGCATCGCTGAGCATGACCGGCGCCTGATCCGCCTGTTTCTGCTCTTCGGTTCGCATATCCGGGGTGTAATAGCTGACACGGACAATGCCGTCGGCATCACGCCATGTGAAATAGGGTTGCCGCTGGCCAGGCCGGATAAACCCTTTTTTCGCCAGCTCCTCACCATCCGGATAATTCTCGGTGGTGTATTCGAGGTTTTCTTCCAGCTTTGCGGCGGCGCCGCGGTCGCTGCCAGAGGTCGGCCGATAAGCCTCAGACCCGGTGGCTTCGCCTGAGATGGCTACGGGCTCGGCATCCGGCTCCCTACGGGTAGCGTCTTCGCGTTGACCGTCGGGAATCCGGGAATAACGTACCCTGCCCTGCTCATCCACCCAGGAAAAGTAGCCTTCCCGCTCGGCAACGCCGCTGCCGCCGGTCTGACAACCTGCCAGCAACACGAGTGCAAACACACCGACCGCCAGTCCGCTGTATCGACCAAGTCCCATCACAGCCCCCCTGTCAGGATCAGAATTTGGTTCGGAAGCTCAAGCCTGCCATCACCACCCGCAGGGAAGTCTTGATGGTGAGGTCGGCATAGGGGTTATAGATGATGTTGGTGATGTTGTCGCAGTTCACGTTGCAACTGGTGTCGGCCGGAATGGTCTCAATCGATTGCAGATACGACAGGTTCATATCAATTTCCGTGTCCTTATCCCACTTGTACCCCATGCCAATACTGTACAGGTTCGCGCCCCCGAATGGCGCCATAATCGAGCGCTGGTCGTCCGGAATAACCGAGTCCCGGATTTCCACCCCAGCCCGCAGATCCAGACGAGATGATGCATGGAACTCCACACCAAAAGCCCAGTTCCACTGGCTCTTGAAACCCAACGGCAAGCGCAGGGTATCCGAGGTGGCATTGTCCGGCGACAGAATGCGTGCCGCGTTCAGGAACTCGAGGTTACGATCAAACTGGAAATTGAAGGCATCCCACTGGGCAAAATCCGTCCAGCCCACATCCGCGTTCACGGTCAGCTTGGGATGGACATCCACGCTGATACCGGTCTGAAAATGCTGCGGGTAGACAAGATCCATGCTGACGTTGCCTGCCTCCCGCGGTGCACCTGAGGGCAGGCTCAGAATGGCCGATGATATGGCGCCCAGAATGGAGCCATTCACACTCTGCCAGAACCCGGACCAGTCATCGGTGTACTGAATCTCGAACTGCCCCTTGAGATTCATGTCGGCTTCAGAGGTATAGCTGGCACCCCAGCGGAACCAGTCTGTCGGCTCCCACATCACCCCCAGGGCGTAGGTGGGTGAAATGGTTTCCTGCAGATTCAGACTCATGGCTCCGATGTCGTCCCAGGGGCCGACATTACCACCACATAACGCAAGCCAGGGCTGCAGCGGTTCGTCGCCGCTTTCACAGTTGAACGCATCCTGCAGAACCTCTGCCACCCCCATCAGCAGGTTTGGCGCCCGCATGTACTGGTCCGCTGCGAAGGCGAAATGCGAGAGATGAATGCCCGCGCCCACAGACCATTCATCATTGATCTCATACCCGACGGTGGGAGACAGGTAGGTGGTCCGCTGGAGGGTGGCCGCCTGGGGCAGGTAGCGACCGGGGTCGTTTTTATCCCGGTAGAAGCCTGCGGCCATCGGCAGATAAAAAGCGTTGGCGAACGTCAGCTTCGAACCCGGCGGCTTGATACTGATACCCGCTGATGGCGCAAAGGCTGGGCCTGGGGGCATTCGAAGAATGCCATAACCTGGCACATAAATCGCCACGTTATTGGTATGACTACTGCTGTTCGCAATCGGATCGCGCTGGTTTCCGGTTAAAGGGTCCTTTTCGAGCCCGCTGATTCCGAATATCTCGTAGTCTTCATCTGCGTAGAAGTCGGCGTCAATATCCAGATAGATGCTGAGGAGGTTCACCTCAAGCTGGCGCCCGTCGAGTTTGGTCAGGCCCGCTGGATTATAGTGAATGGCCATCAGCCCCGGGGGATCTGCTGTAACGGCGTTACCCAGTGCCAGCGCCTTCGGATGTATCGTCAGGTTCTGCGTCAGCTGTGCCTGGGCCCCGCAGGAAACGCCTGCGACCATGGCGGCGGCCAGAAGATGTCGCTTGTGACTAGCTTGTCCCATGAAATCCTTCCCCTTCCCTTGAAACGTCCTCGACTTCAATCACTCTTTGAGGCCAGAGAAATTGATGGGCAGGGATACACCCAGGGAGAAGTCCGGCGCGTCCTCCGTCAAACCGATCCCGAGGCTGGTATTTACAATGGTCATATCACTGAGACGTGTGCCCAGGGACATACTGAGGAAGCCAGTCATCTGGTCCTGGGCCACGGCCTGGTCACCGTTGGAGAAGGTCAGCACCGTCTCGTCGCTGTAGCTGAGCTGGCCAGACACGCTGAGTGAGATGTCATAGGAGAGCGAATAGGCAAAACCCACGGAACCGGACAAACCGAAGCCCGGATCGACTTCTTCCAGCAACCGGGCGCCCCGAACCTGCTCCAGGCCGTCTACGGTCAGATTGTAGGTCGCGCTGACAGAACCGAAGACCACGACAGGGTCCAGTACCTTCGACATACTCAGACCACCGCCCACAGAGTAATAACCACTGCCAGTGGACAACTGCTCGTTGATGTCGATCTCGTAGGGACTGACGCCGGTTTTACTGCTCAGGGTGCCAAAGAAGGTGGTCGACATCTTGCCGGGCACATAGGCAAAAGGCTGCCAGCGTCCGGTGAAGGAGATGTCGCCGAAGTCGTATACGTTCAGTTCATCCTGAGTGTCATACTTCACGACCAGTGGAACACGGGTGCCGATGGTCAGGTTATCCAGTAACCCGTAATCGTAGGAAAACGCGTTGGTGAAGTTATGGGTAGCCGATGGAACAACGTCCAGGTTACGAACCGAACCATTAGTGATGGCCAGATCCAGTCGCTGATCCCCGGTATAGGAATAATCGAACGAATAGTTCAGGGAGTGGGTGCCCTTCTTCTGCAGTGAGTAATTCTTCTCGGCAGCCTGGAAAACCTCCTCAAGCTGTTTGGTAGAATCCTCATCCCCTTCCTGACGCGCCAGCGCTTCCCGCGCCTGATCCACGTTCCCTTCCTGAGCCATAGCCATGCCCGGAAGCAGACCAGCCGCGGAAACAAGGATAAAACCTCGCACAAACCAACGATTCATCCTGACTCCCTACTTTTATTTGTTTTATTCCTGCCCGACCAAACGACCGGGAAAATTAATGACGACGGTAATGGAGCTGTTTGCGGGTATTTTCCACGCTACCGTCCGGATTGTTCTTCTGGCGTTCCAACAAGTTCTGAATGCGTCGTTCCGTTGACTCGTGGAACTCTGGAATCTGCTGCATGGCCAGCAGAGTCATTGTCTGATCATCCACAAAGCGCAGGTCTTCCTCTTTCAACTCAAGGTTATCCAGGGGTTTATCACTGCCCGGGAAGACAATGAACAGCACGTTGTCGTCCCACTTTTCCTGAAACTGCGCCACAGTGAAGGAAATGTTGCCAACCGCCGGGTCTGCAAGATAAACACGCCCGTCCCGGATGGTTCTCAGCACCACAAAGTGCTTGAAACCAGCGTGATCAATGGGAACGATCGCCGGATGGTCCAGCTCCATCAGGTCTTCAATTTCCGCCTTGAAACCGCCAGAGGGATAACCCAGGGCTGTGACCAGCCGCTTCATATCGAGCATGGAGAAAGCGCGGCGTTCAACGATTCGCTCGCTCTCACCGTAGTGCAGCAAACCTTCCATCACCTGTCGTTCGGTCAGAGACCGGCCAACATAAAAGTTGAGTACCGTGGTCAGGGCCGCGCTGCCGCAACTGTAGTCGTACGCCTGGCGAACGATATTGCGGAATTTCTGCTCTACCAGGGGTTCGACCCGGGTGTCCCATCGAAGCTCGACAGGGCTGGCATCCACCTTCTGCTCCAGAACAATCGTGCCACGATCGAATGGCTCGACCTCGGTGGCTTCCTGCACCATGGTGAACGTGAGAATGGATCCGGCCAACACCAGCAGCATTTTGGAAAGTCCCTGTTTTTATTAGACGTGCAACTTATCGGGTTACATGTTGTTACCGTACGATACCGAAATCGCAACTGGCTTAAAGATAACTGTGCCTCAAATCTGTCGCTGCAGAAGGGGCCTCCGGGAACCGGTATGAGAACTGGTTCAAGACCGGAGGCAAAGCCATGAAGTGGCGGGGAGCATCAGAGCGAGAACACCAACCCCAGCAACCCGTAAGTGATGAGAGTGACGACCACAATGCCCATCAGATTCAGGGCAAAACCCGCTTTGATCATGTCCGAAATCTGCATGTGACCGCTGGAGAAGACAATCGCGTTAGGCGGCGTGGCTACCGGCATCATGAAGGCGCAACTGGCTGCAATCGCGGCGGGAACCGTCAGTAGCAATGGTGACACCTCCTGCGCCATGGCAAGCGCTCCCAGTAATGGCAAAAAGGCGGCGGCAGTAGCGGTATTGCTGGTGACTTCGGTCAGGAAGATAATTACAGAAGCCACAATTACCATCATGACGATGGTCGGCAATACACCAGCCACGCCCAGACTGCCGGCGATCCATTCCGCAAGACCGGAGCTGCTGATTACCCCCGCCATGGCCAGGCCACCGCCGAAGAGCAACAGTACTCCCCAGGGCAATTTGTTGGCGGAATCCCAATCCAGCACAAACGTGCCTTGACGGGTATCTACCGGGATAAGGAACATGGCGATCGCTGCCGCGATTGCGATGCCGGTATCACTCAACCAGGGCATCAGACTGGCAGACAACAGCGGGCGAAAAATCCACGCCGTTGCCGTGATGACAAATACCACGGCCACCAAACGCTCTCCCCGGCTCATGACTCCGAGTTTGGCCAGTTCATCCCGAATCATCTGGCCGCTGTCCGATGCCTGACCAATCCCGAAATCCCTCCGGGTCAGCCACCACCAGGTCAGCACCAGCATTACCAGAGTGACCGGAACCCCCAGCACCATCCACTGGGCAAAGCCCACCGAGATGCCCTGGTTTTCACTCAGATAGGCCGCCAGCAAAGCATTGGGCGGGGTCCCGATCAGCGTCGCAATACCACCAATGCTTGCGGAGTAGGCGATGGCCAAAAGCAGCGCTGTTGCATATTTCCGAACACCCTCCGGGTTCGAGTTGTCCATCATCGCTACCACGGACAAGCCAATGGGCAGCATCATGATAGCGGTTGCGGTATTACTCACCCACATGCTCAAAAAAGCCGTCGCCAGCATGAAGCCGGCAATCTGTCGCTTGGGCTGATCGCCCATGGCTTTGAGCGTCAGCAAGGCAATACGCCGATGAAGATTCCATCGCTGCATCGCCAGGCCCAGGGTAAACCCACCGAGAAACAGGAAGATGATCGGATTGGCATAGGGCGCCGTTGCCTGCCCGATAGTGCCAAGCCCAAGCGCGGGTACCAGCACGATCGGTAAAAGGGCTGTGGCCGGAATCGGTATCGCTTCGGTGGACCACCAGGTGGCCATCAGCAGCATGAGCCCCAGCGCCGCCCAGGCCTCCGCCCCCATGGAGCCTGGCGCAGGCAGGGCCAGCGTTGCCAGGAGGAACGCCACCCCCAGGATCAGACCAGTTACCTGACTCTTCGGCAGCCCGGAACGGGTTCCGTCGTTGCGTTGCACTTCAGCCATTGTTCATCCTGTTCTTTTGCATCCAGGTTGTCAGTCTGACGCGCAATCTACACAAACCGTGGTATACGGCAATACCTGAAGCCGCCTGGGATCGATGTCGTTACCACACTGCTCGCATTCGTTGCCGACGCCCTGGTCTATCCGCTCCAGGGCGTGATCAATCTGCTGGAGTTCCGATCGCGTTTCCGCTTCCAGGGAATCCACTACCTCATCGTTCTGGGTCTGGCTCGCCTGCTCTTCGAAATCCTTTTCCAGTGCCCCCGCTTCCCTGCGCTGATGCGCCTGGTAGCGGGACAGCCTGGCTTCAAGGTCTGCTTTCAGGGTTTCCAGCTCGGATTTTCGGTTTGCCATCGGATGTCTCCCGGATCTATCTGTTATCGAATTAACTATAGACTAGGAGATAGGGTGAAAGCCGGTTTGACGCCTGTCAAAATCATGTCATCGAAGCTGAGCTAAACTACCTGTTCCGACAATCACTACAAAGGAGTTGTAACGAATGAATCAGGATATGATCAACAAGGCCAACCGCCTCAACGAAACCCTTTTCACCCAGTTCAGCAAGGCCGCCGAAATGCAGATGAATGCGTTTCGTCGTTATGCCGATGTCGCCATGGACCAGGCTCGAAAAGTCGCCGAAGTTCGCGATCTGGATGGGTTGAAGCAACTGACCACCGACCAGGCAGAGACCCTCAAATCCCTCAGTGACCAGTTCACCCAGGACTGGAAAGCCTGGCAGGATTACTTCAGCGAAACCCGTGACCAGATACAGAAAGCCTTTGAACAGGATTCGAGCGAACCTGCCAAAGAGAAGGCACCAACCGCCAAGGCCAGCGGTTCCAAATCTGCAGCCTGAAAGGCAGGACCAAAACCGGTCGGAATGGTATCCATTCCGGCCGTTTTTTATTCAGCGGCAGGAGAGCCCTATGTTCGGTCTGGATTTCGTGAGCAAAACCGCCACTAATCTGGTGAAAACCTTCGAGGACAACGTCCGCCAGGGCCAGCAACAGCTGGAAAAATGGCTCGGCGACACCGGGATGATGGAGGACACCAAACTCTCGACGCTGAGCGAAATCTCGGACGCCTATCGAACCATGGCCGAAGATCTGCTGCTGCACCCGCTCCGGTTCGCCAGTGCAGAAATCGATCTTGCCCGCAAACATCTGGGGCTGGCTCGCTACACCCTGACCAGACTCACCGGCAAACCGATGGAACCGGTCGCCGAACCGGACCCGGACGACCGGCGCTTCCTAGCGGAGGACTGGCACCGGCATCTGTCGTTTGATGTGCTCCAGCAGGCCTATCTGATCAACTCCCGCGCCTTCCTGAACTGGGTTGAAGGTATGGAGGGGCTCCCCGGCCCGAGTCGCGACCAGATGCTGTTCTACGCCCGCCAGTTGACGAGCGCGCTTTCACCTTCCAACTACCCGCTGACCAATCCGGAAGTCCTCAGGATAACCTGGGAGCGAAAGGGCATGAATCTGGTGGATGGGGCCCGCAACCTGGTAGACGATATCCGGCAGAACCCGAATCTGTTCAACGTCGCCATGACCGACCGTTCGGCCTTCGAGGTGGGCGGCAACCTGGCAACAACGCCCGGCAAAGTGGTGTACCAGAATGAACTGATGCAATTGATCCAGTACTCGCCAACAACTGAAACCGTGGCCCGGCGCCCGCTTCTGATCGTCCCCCCCTGGATCAACAAGTTCTATATTCTCGACCTCACCGAACGCAATTCCTTCATTCGCTGGCTGGTAGACCAGGGCCAGACGGTGTTTATGGTTTCCTGGCGGAATCCCGGGCCAGCCCAGAAAAACCGGGGCTGGGACGACTACATGACGTTGGGCCCGCTGGCTGCCATTGATGCTGTAACTGAAGCGACCGGCGAGCAACAGATGAATGCCATCGGCTACTGCATTGGCGGCACCCTGCTCGGAACCACGATGGCCTGGTTGGCAAAAAAACAACGTAACCCGATCGTCAGCACCACCTATCTGACAACCCTGCTGGATTTTTCAGACCCCGGCGGCATCGGCGTCTTCATTAACGATCACTCAATCCGCGGTATCGAACGAACCATGGAGCGCAAAGGCTACCTGGATGGCCGGGCCATGGCCTTTACCTTCAATCTGCTGCGGGAAAACGATCTGTTCTGGTCCTACTGGACCAACAACTACCTCAAAGGCCTGAAACCCAAAGCCTTCGACCTGCTGTACTGGAATACCGACGGCACCAACCTCCCCGCCAGAATGCACAGCTACTACCTTCGGGAAATGTACCTGCATAACCGACTGGTGCAGCCGGATGCCCTCACGATTGCGGGTGAAAGCATTGATCTTTCCGCCATCAGGGTACCTTCCTTCTTCCTTTCCGCCCGCCAGGACCATATCGCTAAATGGAAAACGACTTATCGGGGCGCCGGGGTTTACGGCGGCGATGTGCGATTCGTTCTGTCCGGTTCCGGCCATATTGCCGGGGTCATTAATCCCCCTTACAAGGAAAAATACGGGTACTGGACCAATAACCAATTGCCAGGCTCGCCGGATGACTGGTTTGATAGCGCAGAACATCACCCTGGATCCTGGTGGCCACACTGGCGTGAATGGCTGGTGACATTCGAGGGAGAGCAAGTTCAGCCCCGTCAGCCCGGGGAAGGCCCGCTTGAGGCGATTGAGGACGCGCCTGGAAGCTACGTAAAAGTTAAGGCATCGGAAGCCGGGGGTTGATAGACTTCAATATAAATGAGCGAGGGTTCACTTTTACCGAATTCTTCGCAACAGACCGACCAAGAATAACAGGAGTGCCCATGGGGCAGCCGCTTCCGATATCACGCATTATGCACACGGGCGTCCTGCTTCAGTGTGAGCTGGACACAACCATTGCCGATGCGGCTGCCCGGATGTCCGAAACCTCGGTCAGTTCCATTTTGATTACCGATGGCGGAACGGTTGTTGGTATCTGGACAGAACATGACGCCCTGGCGATCGACTTTACAGATCCCGAAACATTCCAACAGCCGGTAAGTACAGTGATGAGCTCACCTGTGCTGTCCTTACCCGAGACACTCGATGCCGGTGAAGCCGCGGTTCGTTTACGCGATACCGGAAAACGCCATTTTCTGGTGACTAACAGTAGCGGCAAACCGGTCGGGATCCTTTCCCAGACCGACCTGGCCCTCAACCAGGGCCTGGAACCCTACTTGCGACTGCGGGAAGTGAGGGCGGCCGTACCGCGCCCGCCACTGGTGGTTCGGGGCGACCAGTCTCTGGCGGAAGTGGCCAGTTACATGCATCGCCATCATGCCGATGCGGTGGTGGTCGATTGCGACGAAGAAGGTTTGGGGATTCTGACCGAGCGGGATATGGTCCGGTTTATTGCACGCCACACCAGCAACACCCTGGTCAATGAATTGGCGACCCGGCCTCTGCTCACCGTAAACGAAGAAGACCCGCTGATTCACGCCCGCGATCTGCTGATAGATCATCGCATCCGCCATCTTGCCGTGGTCAATCAGCTTGGAGAGGTTACCGGCCTGATCGGTTATCACGACATGCTGACCGGCGCTGAGCAAATGTATCTGGACGATCTTCGCGAAGCCCTCGAACAAAGGGATCAGGCCCTGGCCAAATCGAGGCGAACCCTGCAACTGGCGGAGCGGGTCATTGAATCGTCTTTTGAAGGCATAATGGTGACCGACAAAGACGTCTGCATTGAATTCGTCAACCCGGCATTCACCCAACTGACCGGTTATACCGCCGAAGAGGTCATCGGTCGGTCACCGGATCTGCTCTCATCCGGGCGCCACGACAGCGAGTTCTACCGGCGCATGTGGAATTCCCTGGAAACCCACGGCTACTGGCGCGGAGAAATCTGGAATCGCCGAAAAACCGGTGAGCTTTATCTGGAACTTCTGACCATCACCGCAATCACCGACGATGACGGCAATACCACACATTACGCGGGCCTGTTCACGGATATCACGCAAAATCGCAGGAACGAGGAACAGATCCGACAGCTAGCCTACTACGATGCCCTCACCGGTGTGCCGAACCGACGATTGCTGGAAGACCGGCTGGAGCACGCCATTCGCCATGCCCATCGCAAGGAAATGCTGCTTGCAGTGATGTTTATGGATCTGGACCGTTTCAAGGAAGTGAACGACACCCTGGGCCATGCGGTGGGGGATGACCTGTTGCTTAAGTTCACTACCAGGGTAAAAGACTGCCTGCGGGAAGACGACACACTCGCCCGACTTGGAGGCGACGAGTTTATTGTGCTGCTACCGGAGATGGAACGGCTATCCGACGTGTTTGCCGTGGCCGACAGGCTGATTGAAGCAAACAAACGGCCCTATCAGATCAACGGCAACCAGATAAACGTGGGTTCAAGCATTGGCATCAGCCTGTATCCGGAAGACGGTACCACCGTTCAGGAACTGATCAACGGCGCCGACATCGCCATGTATCGTGCCAAGCGGGAGGGGCGAAACCGCTACAAGCTGTTTGCGCCCCACACTGTCGAAAGCGCCTGATCAGGAGCGATCCTTCACCACCCCTGAACCGGAGCCAACCGTCAGCTCGACAACAGCTCGATCGGATAACGAATGGTGGTCTTGTCGACTCCTGGTCGTGCTCCAAAGTCTACCAACCGCAACCGGTTGCAGATCTTGTTCTCAAGTGCCGGTTCGTTGAGTGTTGACTCCACAACCGAGCAACTGGACACCGCACCATTCGGCTCGATAACCAGTTCGGGCGTGATACTGCCCTGCAGCGAGGGTTTTCGGCGCAGCTCGCGATTGTAGATGCTGTAAATGGCGGACTTGTTGGCATCCATGGTACGGCGCAACTCCTCCCGGCTACGCGATTTCGAGGCAGTTTCCTGCTGCTCCCTGCGCACCGTCTCTTTTACCGCAGCCACACGTTCCGCCTCGGCCACCTCCGCGCGCTCCCGTTCTGCCAGGGCAAGCTCACGGGTTTCCCGGCTCAAAGCGGTTTCATTCACACCACTACTGCGGGTGTTTTCGGTAGCACGGGAAGCCAGGGTATCACCGGTCTTCCTGGCGATCGGCTCGGCCGTATTGGTAACCGGACTATCCAGTTTGACCGATTCTGCCAGCGAACTGATCTTCGACAGCTCCTTGCCCATGGCAAGAATCCCGGTGTTTTTCGCCTTTTCCCGAGCCTTGGCCACTTCTTCCGGTTTGGGCTCTGGTTCCGGTTTTTCAGCCACTTCCGGTTCTGGAACAACCGGCGCTGGAGCGGGTTCGGGTTTTGGCTCAGGCTTCGCCTGCTCCACCGGCTTTTCCTCAGGCTTTGGCGGCTCGGGCTCTGGCAATATCGGCTTGGGTGGCTCCTTTTTCTCAACAATCAGCTTCGCCAACTGAGGCGGCAAGGCTTCCTGTTCCTGCCGATCCTGTTCCGGCAACTCAACCCAACTCACATAGCCCGCGAAAATCAGAAACAGGGGCACCACGACAACCGCGGCTGCAAACAGTCTCTTGCGCTCTCCCCTCTCCTGATTCCAGGGCAATCCGTAGCGATAATCCATTAGCTTCAGGCCCCCTGTTCCGTGCGCTGATTAACCGCCAGGGAAATGCTGGCATAACCGGCGTCCACACAGGTGGACATGATTTTCTTGAGCAGCTCGTAAGGAAGTTCCCGGTCCGCAAGAATGGTAATGGGGCGACCTGCCTCCGGTGCTGGCGCCGACGAACGACTGGCCTGGTAGTCGAGCTCCTGCTTCAGCGATGGCTCAACCTGCCCCTCGAAGGTCTGGAACGCGTCGCGTTTCACCACCAGCCGGCCGTTCACCAGGATATCCCGGTCGGTCACGGTTAGTGCCAGTACATCACCCGGGGGTTGTTGGGCAGTCGAATCGGGCAATTTGATGGTGTTGTTCTGGTTGAGTACCTGTACGTCAGACGAAGAGTTCACCATCAGGAAGAACACGAGGATGGTAAAAATATCCATCAGCGACACCAGGTTCATTTTTCCCTGGCTTTTGTTGCGCCGGTAATGCCGTTTCAGACGACGGGCTTTCGCGGATTCTTTCATGAACTTACCTCCGCGGTGCCCGAGGTCTGGGCAGGTGCATCTCCGAGGGAGATTTCGGGGAACAATTCGGCCTCGACAACACTGCCAGCCACTACGGCTTCATAGGAGCGCACCGTATCCATCACGGAAACCAGAGACTGATAAGAGGTCTGCCGGGACGGCATGATGATCACATCCTTTTTGTCCGGCACCCGACTCTTGATCTCTTTCATGACATCCTTGAGCAGAGCAAAATCATACTCGCCCTCACGCCGGGGTATGTCCTTGATGACGCCGCCCTGGTTATCTGCAACAACCAGCCGATCTTCATAGATCACAACCTGGATCTGCAGTTCTTCAGCCTGCTCTGCCGACAGGCTCTCGCCGGTCGGAAAGTTGAGTTCCAGAACGCTGGTGTGGGCGAACACCATGTTCAGCAGCAGTACCGGCACCAGCACAATCATGAGGTTCATGAAGGGCGTGATGTCGAGATCGGCCTCACTCTGTAGGCGACGATGTTTCCGTCTCATGGCCTGACATCCTTCTGGCTGGTTATCAGGCCGGGCTACCGGCCGGAGTCGCTACCTGTGCCGGCGCGGCGGCATTCTGACCCTGTGGTTGAACCGCGGCTTTGCTGCCTGAGCCATCGCTGAGAAGGTTCAGCACCTTGATGCCGGCCATCTCGAAGCTGTCAACAATCTCGTTGGTCTTGGTCTGAAGCAGCGAATGGATCAGCAGCATCGGAATGGCGGACATCAGGCCGAAGGCGGTGGTGTTCATGGCAACCGAGATACTCTGGGACAACAGGCTCGCTTTCTGGGCCGGATCCGCTGCGGCTACTGCGGTAAAGGCGGCAATCAGACCGATAATGGTACCAAGCAGGCCCAGCAGCGTGGCGATGTTCGCCAGTGTTGCCAGGTACTGTGTGCGCTTTTCCAGCCGAGGCATAACATCCAGCAACCCCTCTTCCATGGCGTATTCGATCTCTTCGCGACCCTGGCGGCGGGCCAGGCGCTGAAGGCCGAAACCGATCATGGTGGACATGGCACTACCGGACTCCTGAGTGTAATTCAGGGCGCCCCTCAGATCGCGCTTTGCAATCATCTGGTGCAGGCGGTTGAAATCCCGACGGTTGGTCAGTTTCTGGGCGGAAAGGTAGACGTAACGTTCAATGGCAACAATGAGTCCGATGATCAGCACAACGGCGATCGGAAACATAAAAAAGCCACCTTCCTGGAAGAAGCGAACGGCGGTATCGATCATTTTCTGGGCACTCCATGGTCCGTTTTCAGATCAGTCTATTCGCGAGCTCGCCCGGACAGGGTAAGTTCGCGCAAGTCTGTGTGAGGGTTTGTTTATTTTTGCGCAAGAACACAGAGCAGATGTGAGGAATGTCTCACTCCGACGATTCATCTGCCGGTTGTGTCTGTTTCAGGAATTCGTTGTGGTATTGCACCAGCCTCTGGAATTCATATCGTTCCAGCGGCGCAATCCCCTGATTAACCATGAGCCGCTCGTCTGGCGCCCGAAGTTGTTCATTTTCCGGTGGTTGCCAGGGCACCAGATACATGACCGTGGGCACTTCCTGGTCGCCACGAATGCGGGTACCTTCGATGGTTACCACACCCGGGGTGTCCTGGGCGTAAAGCATGGGCGCCGCAGCTATCAGAGCGGAAGCGGCCAGAATAATCGGCGCAAGATGTTTCATATCAACCTATCCAAATCAGATTCTGTTTTTCGCATCAAATATCCAGTCTTCCAGTCTCGGGTGCGGTTCGCTGGCAGCCGATTGATAACGCTCATAGAGTTCAACCGCATCGGCGGGGTTACCCAGATAGATATCGAGCAGGAAGGCCAGATTGAGGATTGCAGGCGCGTAGTCCGGATCCGCCGCCAACGCAGCTCGGTAATACCGTTCCGCCTCATCGAATTCTCCAGCATTCCGGGCAATCACGCCCAGATGATTCAACGCCTGGACATGCTCAGGATTGACTGCCAGCGCGCGCTCAAACCATTGTCTCGCGCTATCGGAATCCCCTTCCCGGAAAGCGATAATGCCAAGGTTCGCCATGGGACCGGCCTTGTCCGGGTAGTCAGTAGTCAGTTGCTCCAGACGAGTCCGGGCTTCGGCAAGGTTGTCCTGCTCCATGGCCCGGACCGCTTCCCGGAATGACGCCTCGAGGACAGCCGGCTCGGCCCGAGGATCAGATTCTGGCGGCGTCGGGGCCGTGACACATCCAGACAACCCAACTAACAACCAAAGACAGAGACCACCGGACTTAATCAAGTTCATAGACAACCCCCGAGGTCACTTCTTCCTTCCGGTAGCGTCCTGGCAGCAGGACTCCCAGGGCCTCGTAGCTGCGCTTGACCCACTCATCGAAAATGCCCTCCCGGGCCCGCCGGATGTTCTGCTCGTGGATATCGATGGCGTTGTCTTCGAATGGATAGGCCTGCTCTTCCAACAAAAGCTCGTACTGGGCCAGCTCAAGCTCACTCAACCCGGTGGGCCGCTCCGAATCCATCAGATCGGCACCGAGGCGTCCATAGATATGGGCAATCTGGTATCCGGCCTCGGTTGCGAACGTCGAAAGGCCGTAACTGGCGGTTTTCTTGTAGGCATTAACTGCCCGTTCAAGCGCATCGGTCTTTGCAGCCATGCTCTCATTCAGTGGCAACGTCAGGCGAATGCTGTCATACCGGGCAAGCGCTTCGCGGGCGAGAATGGCCGAGGCTGACGCGGCAAGGTAGCGCATGCGGTCGTCCGCCGCGTCCGGATTCCGGTCCACCGTTTCCATTTGCTTGCGCAACCAGTAATCTCTTTTTACGGTGTCATCAGCTTGCTGATAGAGCTCAGCCAGCCGATTGGCCGCTTCCATGTAGACATCGGCCGGCTCGGGATGGCTGTTGGCGTAATTCCGCCAGGTATCAATGGCCTTGTCACGGTTTCCGGCCTGATCGTACAGCTCTGCTGCAATCAACAGGTTTTCTCTTCGCTCTTCCGGCGTTGTCGCCAGAGCCACCATTTGTTGCAATTCGTCGGCTGCTCGCTCCCACTGCGCCGTTTCACGATAGGCCAACGCCAGTTTTGCCGGGACCGTATCAATCAATTCGTGGTCCGGGAAAGCCCTTCGGAAACTGGTCAGCACACCAATGGCCGGTTCCCAGAGCTTGGCGGTTATCAGAAGTGAGGCGGCATCGTATTCAGCGTTTGCCCTTAGTGCGGATTCCGGAACCACAGCACCGACTCGCAGGAACTCGCTGACGGCAGCTTCCACATTACCGGCATCGGCCAACTGCTCGGCCTGCCGATAGACCGCAGCGGCCAGGTTTTCACGTACCCCGCTTCTTCGCTCATCATCCTCGGCCATGGTTGCCAGGGCATCACGGTAAGCCTGCTCCGCCTCAGCGTACCGAGCCAGTTCAGAGAGGCTGTGGCCAGAGAACAGGAAGGCTTCTGTCGTTAACTCAGCGGAAGGCGTGGGCTGCCAGGTCACAAGCCGGGCCGCCATATTGACGGTCTCTTCCCAGTTTTTCCGGTCAAACTCCCGCTGTAGTGCAATGTAATACACCGCCGGGGCCCTGGGGTCTTCGGGAAACGCATTTGCAAACCTCAGCCGATTCAACTGCTGCAGTTCCTGATAAGCCGCCTGTTCTGATACGGATAGACTGTTCCAGGTTATTGAATACTCACGGAATGCCAGAACCGACGCGTAGCCGGCTTCGGCTGCCCGCCCGGATACGGTGTCCTGCGGATAGTCATAGGCCACACGCTCGAAAGCGGCGATGGCTTCCGCCCAGTCTTCCAGCTCCAGATAGGTTTCACCCAGAAGGAACAGACGCTCCGGGGTGCGGGGATGATCCGGGAAGGTGGCGGCAAACTCGGCGTAATAACTGGCGGCTTTGCGGTAGTGATCATCGGCCTGCCGCTGATCGGAGGCCTCCCCTGCCAACAGGTACTGGCGGTCTGCCAGCTCAGGCAGGAGCCGCTCCAGCTGTTGCTCAATGAAACCCATCGCATCCGGGCCCGCTGACTGCCAGTAGTCGCTGTAAATACCGTAAAGGCTGACAAAGTCGGCCTTTCTTTCGGGGACGGTACGGGTGAAACCGGCCAATTCCAGGGTATCGATAATCCGGATGTGGTAGCGTGGCGCCCAGGGACTCGCCGGGTGGTCTTCTATGTAGGCCTCAAAGACGTCGATCGCATCACCGTATTGCTCCCGCTCCAGCAAGAGCTCGCTGTAGCGGTCATAGACCAGGATTTCATAGGGGCGCCCACCAGTCTGGCGAAACAGCGCCTGCAAGGTTTCCGCGCCATCAAGGTAAGACAAGGACAGCCCTACGACCCGGAACAGATCCTCGATCAAGGTCTGGCTCCGCCGATCCACATCTTCCACCGGTTGCCCCTCGGGCATCACCAGATCAAGCACTTCTACATAGCTGAACAGGGCTTCCTGGTATTGCGCCTGCTTGAATAGACTCCAGCCTTTCATGTAATGCGCGTTTACCAGAAACGAGGCATCGGCCATCCGCTCCTGGCTGGCGAGGGTAACCTCGTCGAATGCCTGCTCGGCTTCCCGGTATCGGCCATCGATAAACAGCAGATCGCCGCGGCGAAACTGAGCTTCTATCCAGTAGTCAGAATCGGGGTACCGCCGGACCAGAGTATCCAGAGTATCGAGTTGCTGGGGCGTCGCTCCCCGAAGCTCCCAGGCCCTGGCAAGCTGATAATAGATCTTGTCATTGCCCTCGCGCTCCGGGTATTCGGACAGAAGACGCTGGTAGGCCTCGATAGCACCGGCGAGCTCATCGACAGCGGTATCGGCCATTTTCCGCTCCGCCCGCTGAAATTCCAGATCGGCCAGCCGGTGTCGGATGGTAACCTGCTTGCGGGGATCGTCCACCAGCGGCAAAAGCGCCTTGTAGCTTTCCATCACTATTTCAATGGAGACATCATCCGAGGGGCCGCTGCCAGTCTCGACACCCTGAACCTGACGGGTCTCAGTCGCCGGAAGCGCGGCCAGGGTGCCCTCACGGACCCTGGGCATTTCCTCATCGCCGGCGGGGATCATCGACTGTAACATCTGACAGCCACTGGCCATGAGCAGCGCACCTGCCACGACAAGGCCTTTCACCATCTTTCCTGGGATCCCGTTACTCATCACCGGCTCCCGGGTTTTGCGATGTGCGGAACAGTTGGTCCGCCAACCTGGCCTGGGCATGGCGGGAAGCCACCAGATACCCATTGAGCTCTTCCTGCTGGTCAACAAGCATGCTGTCTACCTGGCTCAGGAGGATTCGCCGGGCGCTGCTCAATGCAACGGCCACCTCTTGGCCAAGGGTGGCGAGTTCGCTCTCGCTGGCAGAAATGCGCCGCACCAGTTCGGCATGGCGGTCATCGTCGGACATCAGGGTTTCAACCCTCTGCCGCTGGGCCTGAAAGTGCTGCATTTCACGGTCCAGCTCCCGCAACTGCTTTTGTGCCGCCCAGCGATTCACGCCATAGTCATCCGCAATCCACCAGTCGAAGTAGGCACGCATTCTCCGGTAAGTCTCACGCTGGCTGGCCGTGGTGGCATCATCAGGCAAGCCCGCCAGCGTTTCTTCAACCTCATTGAGCTTGTCTCTCAGTGCTTTCTGTTCTGCGGTCATGAAGAATTGAACGTCTTCTTCAGCCAACGCAGTGGCGATCGTTTCCCTGAATTCCTCATGCAACGTCTGCCACTGGTCCGCCTGCTGGTTTTCGAGCGCCCGACGGGTTTCCGCAATCCGCACCTGACGCTGTTGTTCGCGGGTTTCCAGCATGATCCGGAAGGATTCAAACCGGGACTGCCGCTCGGCGATAAAGGATTGCATTTGGTAGAGCTCGTTCAATTCTGCAAGCGCCTGCTGAAAAGTCTCCGAAGCCAGCACTTCGGCCATGCCGAAATCGGAAGGCTGGACCCGCAAACGGCCGTAGGAATCCGTGAGAATCCCGTCGCTGTCACGAGTAAAGTCGAGCTGCGCCATCAGGCTCTGTTCACTGAGCTCATTGCGGATATTGTCCAGCTCCTTTATACGGGCCTGGTAGAGGTCCGCTGCCTGTTTGAAGGCTGACAGTGCTCGTTGCGGTCTGCTCATCTGCTCAAGAACATAGGCCCGGGCAAACGGAACCTGCTGTCGCCAGGGCAAAAACAGATTCCTGTTTGACAGCGTATCAAGCGCATCAAGTGCCCGATCCGGCCTGCCCTGCCCGGCCGCCGCTACGGCATAGTCGAAAAGGGCCTGGTCAGCGAATACGCCATTCAGCGGCATGTCGCCAAGGATCTCAAGCGCCGCGTCGAACCGGTCATCCCTGAGGTAAAGTCGGGCAAGTGACAGTCGGGCCCTGTCCAACAGGCCGTCGCGTTCGGCCTCTGGTTTGGCGGAATCGGCAGACTGTTGAATGATGGCGATGAGTGTCTGCAGTTCAGCCTCGGCTGTCGCGACGTCTCCCGCGTCCAGAGCGGCGACGGCTGAATTGTATTGCAGGTAAAGGGACCAGATGTCCGTGTCTTCCAGTTGCTCCTTCAGCGACGTCAGCTTCGATTCGT
The DNA here is from genome assembly GCF_002420325.1 of Marinobacter sp. UBA5687. Lineage (NCBI taxonomy): Bacteria > Pseudomonadati > Pseudomonadota > Gammaproteobacteria > Pseudomonadales > Marinobacteraceae > Marinobacter > Marinobacter sp. UBA5687. The sequence continues at coordinate 43,192 of NZ_DIHV01000109.1, read as the reverse complement.
CTTCGATCCTCGAAGACATCATGGCCACTCGTGCTCGCAGATAAACCCACTCCCGAAAGAGGTCATGGTTGGCCTCAGCGAGTGCCTCGGCATCCACGCGCTCGAGATTCTCACCGGCCAGCTCACGATTACCTTCCAGGAAAAACACCTTGCCCAGATAGAACCAGGCCTGATTGCGAACATCCGGCGAAAGTGTGCTACCCGCGCCGTCACTACCGAGCAGCTCCGTGAACAATTTGCTGGCCTCACGGGTCATGCCCCAGGACAACATCAGCCCGCCCTCTACCAAAGCCGGGTGATCACCATGTCCTTCGATACCGCCTTGCTCACGGGCAACCGCCAGCTGGGTCAGAGCCTCAAAGACATTGCCCTGATGATACTCATACAGAGCCCAACCGTACCGAAGGTCCTTCGCCCGCTCAGGCCGGGGCTCATCGGCCTGGGCCGGAGCAACCATCGTCAGCCATAACAAAGCGCCGGTAAACAATACCGAACGCGTTCGAAATAGCTTGATCACTGTCAATCCCACGGCGCGGCTTACTCCCACTCCACGATGGAAACTGAAGGCTGATAATCGGAAGAGCGATCCTCAACACGGATTTCCAGAGCGGCTGTGCCAGTACCCTTCTCGAATTCCAGCGACGCTGCCTGTTTGTAAGGCCGCTGATCCGGCCCGATGCCCTCGACGAACGCCGTCACCTGATGGTCTCCGGTCTTCAGGTTGCCCACGTAAAGCCTCTGCATACCCCCGCGCTCAAGTGCTTTCGCCTGACGCTCGGTATAGAGGTGAGAGGCAACGATCTCGTCGTCAACCTTCAGCTTGACCGCATCCAGCTTCAGAAACTTGCCTGCATCCACGCTGAGAAACACTGCAACCTGGGTGTTGGCCGGAAACAGCAGGTCCTCCTCAAGGATAAACAGGTCCCGGTTAAGCCGGATAACCTTCTTCTTGAGGGCCTCGACCTGCTCGGCGACCGCGGTCTCGTCCTTCTCCTCCCCGGGATTGGACTGGGCGAAGGCAGGGGCTGTCAGGGCGAGGGTCAATGCCGCTAACAGCGCCGGAAATCGGGAGTTCAAGCAAGTGGCCATGGTCGTTCTTCCTGCATGCTCAGTATTCAAGAATCAATGACGCCCGGGTGACATAGGCATCGAAGGAATAAAGGGGTTCTTCGCCGGGGAGATAGTTTCCGGCCGCGGTGACATCCCGGAAGTTGTCATAATCAAAATTCAGCCAGTCCACCAACAGACTGAACTGCAGACGATCAATGCCCGGAAGCGACGTCTGTTTCCATTCGTACACCGCGCCTACTGCCAGGGTTGTCCCTGAAAGCGAGCTGAGCTCCTTGTCCCGGGCAAGATGGGTCTGGGAGTTCTTGAACGGGAAAAGATCGCTGTAAAAATCCGCCTCGTTCTGGGTGTAATAGCGGACGGAACCTTCAAGGGTCCAGTGCTGGGTCAACCCGTGCACGTAACCCAGTTCCATGGTATGGGCGTTAATGCCCCAGGTATCTGAAAAATAGCGGTATTCACCGCGTATTGAGGCGCGATACGGCAGATAGTAAAGCGCTCTCACGGCCACGGAGGTACTGGTTCGGGTTTCCGGATACTGTTCCGGTTGAGTCAGGAACTCCGCTGGATTATCGGGATTAATGTAGCGGTTCACACGATACGGGTTTTGCAGGTAACCCTCGTCTGTGACCACTTCGAGGTCCAGGCCTACCAGACTGTTACGGGTAACGACCTGGCTAAGGCCCAGCTGGTAGTTACGACGATCGGCTTCCTCGCTGAAGGAATCATTACCAACCCGACCCACTTCGTCCCAGCCACTGGCATAGCCCATGGTCACCGTGGACATGCCTCCGAAGAATTCCTGGCTCACCGAAAAATAGAGGGTATTGGCCTCGTAATCATTTTCCGTACTGTTGGTATAACCCAGACTCAGAATGGCCTTGTCGTGCAGGTAATCCACACCCACGGTGTATTCTGTACGCTCCTCCTCGTAGGCACTGGCTGTCGCCAGTACATCCACCGAGGCAGCAGACACAGAATCCACGTAATACTGACCGGAAAAGGAGACCTGGGGGCCAATCCCTTTGCGGACCAGCACCGACGGGCCATCAATCACCATGCCGCCACCATCGTAACGATGATAGAGCACGTCTACTTTGTCCACGGGTAAGGTCGCCGCTGTGGCGGACTGAACCGTGAGTAACACCATCAGGGCCGTCAGACTGAGAGCAGCAACCCGAAATCTGTCAGTTACAGCCACAGCCACCCCCTGAACCGCCTTCAGCGCCGCGAGCGGATTCTCTGGCCTGATAGACGTGATGCATGTAGGCGTCAGCCGAGCCATGCCTGCTCAGACTCATGACCGGATCCGCCAGATTGTCACGCTCGTAGGGTTTCACCCAGGGTTTTACCGAGCTGCAGCCGGTCGCCATCAGCAGCAGTGCAACCAGAGACAGGGACGACAGGATCGACAAAATTCGCATAGCGGGCACCGTCCAGAAGTTACTCGCGCACCAGTTCGCGAATCTGTTGCTCGTATTCATCCTCGTAACCTGGCTGGTAGCCGTAGTGCAGATATCGGGCATTGCCGTTCCGGTCAATCATCACCGTCGTTGGCATGGCCTGAACCTCATACAGTTCACTAACCGAGCTCTCCGGATCGTAAAGAATCGGATAGTTGACCGGCACCTTGTCGAGGAAACGGAGGGCTTCGTCCCGATTCTCATCCACGTTCACTGCCAGAATGGTGAAACCGAGATCCTTGTACTGGCTGTATAGCTCGTCCATCAGGGGCATTTCCTGACGGCAGGGCCCACACCAGGAAGCCCAGAAGTTGAGCATAACGACCTCGCCCCGATGATCCTCCAGCCGCAGGTTCTCCCCGGAGCGGCTTTCCAGGGTAAAGTCTGGCGCCGGTATGTTAATGGCCTCAGCCGCGGCCAAGGGGCTCGCGCAGGCCAGTACACCCGTCAATGCCAGTCTTGCTATGGATGCTCTCACAGCCATTCCTCCTTAATTTCAGAAAAACACAGACAACCCGGTACTGACCTCGGTATTGACGGAGGTCTTCTCTTCCCCAAGCACATCAATGTCGTAAAAGTGTTGCCGTACCCCAAAATGCACCGACACGCTGTCGGTCAATAGAACCTGATAGCCGGCACCCGCATTCAGGGTGAAACGGGTATCGCCGGCAAACTCCGTGGCCCCTGCCCCGGCAATCAGATAGAAGTTGGTGTTGAAGGCGTAATTCTCTGTGAGGAACGCCTCACCCGGCAGCACGTTGTACCCCAGGTTGATGTTGTAGTAGCTATAGTCCCGTTCACTGTCGGTCAGCACCTCCACATCTCCGGCCAGCTTCTCGAAACTGGTCTCGCCGCCTTCCGCAAAGCCCACACCTGCTTCGAAAAAGAACGATTCGCTCAGGTGGTATGTCAGCTTGCCGCCGTACAACAGGGACGATTCAAAATCCTCAATGTTCAGCACACCCACAAATGCCCCGATCTCGAAGTTTTCGGTATCGATCAGGGCTTCGGTAACCGGCACCGGCGTCACATCGGGCTCGATCAGCGGGCGGTCTTCCTGCGCCTGTCCTGCCGCAGCGGTGCAAAGGCCTGCCGCAAGGCACAGCGGTTTCAGAAAAAGATGCTTAGTCCGATTTTCCATTCTGTCGCTTCTTCGTTGGTGGACCGGGTCGTGAAGACTTTGTAGTCCTTCACCTCGGCACGGATGAAATATCGATCGGTGATGTAGGCCCTGATTCCAAGGCCAGCATGGCCGATGCTGTTATCACGTTCCTCCGGCTGGGCGAGAGACGCTTTCGGCTCAACCCAGATGTGGCCAATCCCCAGGGTGAAAAAAGGCGATATCCGCCAGTCCGGAAATGGCTGATGCACCAGATTGCCATTAACCATCCGAATCTCGGAGGCGCTGCCAAGAATCTGAGCCCCCCACAGCTCTGCAGACAGATTCCGGGTCAGCCAAAGACCTCCATAGCCAGCCATCACGGCAGCACCGTCAAACTCGCCCATCATCAAACCGGCTTCTGCCCGTCGCTTCCCGAACGAATCCAGGTCAGGAACCTGTAGGCTCACGGTCTCTCCCGTGACATCCACGGTTTGAGCCAGGTCCGCCACCGACACCCAGCCTTCCCTGCCTCGAGAGTCCATCACCTTGATCCAGCTGGTCTTGCGCTGAAGGATGGTCAGCCACTCGCCTTTCTCACTTGTATGGAACACCGGGTATCCGGATGCCGGGCCCGTCCTCCAGGACAGATAGGCTTCGGTTACCTGCACCCGGGCCACATCCTGGCCCTCCGAGCCCCATAACCCACCGGCCCAACTCTGGGCAGGGAGCAAGAGTAAAATCATGAGAATGGCGATGGGCATGGCGCGAGCTTGAGTCCTTGGATCAGTCTTCCGGGGCATCGAAGGGGTTGTTGTAATACTGGCCACCAATATCCAGCCATTCTGAAATCAGCCTCAGTTCGGAAGGCTTCAGAAAACCTTCATGGCTGCCACCGGCTGCGAACACATCAAAGAATCGACTGAACCGAGCGCCATTGACAGACATGGATGGCCGAACCGGCACGGTTACCATGATCGGTTGCTCGTTCCCATCAGCATCAAGGATCGGATTGCCCTCTTCATCCCTCAGCACCTCCCCGGAATCCACCAGCACATCCACGAGGGCGCCGTTCATCAACGCCTGCTCGTTGTCCGGATAGAGGAGTTCGCGATAAGAATTGAAGTGCAGCGGCTCTGCAGGTGACGGGCCATCGCCCAGATCCAGCTGCCCGGCGGGCACCTGAGCAGCGCCTGCTGCATCGGCGGTAGTGTGGCAGCCGGTGCAGGTGGAATCAGAAATGACGTCCATGGTGACAGGGTCCACTTCCTGCCGGAGCTTACCCCAGAGTGGATGGATATGCTGTTCGTAGTTAATCACAATACGGCAGTTAGGCGACCACTCCCCAGCACAGACACCGGAAATGGGCGGAGCCGTGTCCAGGTCACCGTAAGCGTACGCGAAACTCGCGCCCAATGGCGCCACATTCGGGTCGGTCCATTCATCTTCGTACACAAGATCCGGTAACGGTCGGCGAATGCCGTTGATTCGGCCATAGACCTCGGCCATGGTTTCGCCCATGTCGGCAAACAGTGCAGGATCGGTGTTCGGAAATGGCCGGCCAGTGGTTGGCGCCCCGGCCCAGGCGGGCGCGGGGCCGGCATCGGTGCGGCCATGAGGAGCGGAGCTATCCGGATCATGGCAACCTGAACACTCCCGAGTCTCGCCAGGGCGCACGGACAGCCAGTTCTCATGCCTTGGCCCGAGTCGTCGCCCCTGCCCGTCCAGCACGCTGATCGCAAAGGAAACATTGGCAGGGACCGCCACTTTCACCGAGCCATCCGGCTCAACCGGCACATAACCGAGGATCTCACGCATTAGCTGGCCACGGCTTCGCCCATAAGCGCTGTTGTCAAAATCCCATACGTCGTCATCGGGTATCGCCACGGGCTTCTCTAGCCGCAGGAATCTTGCTGGCCGCTGCTCCGGGGGCGTTTGCACCGGATTGGCCATGGCGGGGATGCCGGCTGGCGTGGTGTCCGTGCCGTCCAGATCGTAAACACTGCGAATGTGCAGAATTCCGTAGCCGTCATCCGCCAATGCGCCAGCATCGCCGGGGAACTGGGCCTCTGGAATAAAACGTTCCAGAGGGCGACTTCGCATCAGCAAGGCCTCGTCAAACTGGACGCCTTCTACCGCAGTCACAATCGGACGGCGGGTGCTTTCAGCCGCATCCAAAAGCCAGAGCCCATACACCGGGGGGGCCGGACGATATTGGTCAGAAGCCAGTCGGTCTTCCGTACAATTTACAATGCGATCGGTCGCAACTTCCCGCAATCGGCAAGGAGTCCAACTGACAAGGTAACGGCCGGTGCCATCCAGTAGCGGCGACGCAAACCCGTAGCGCCCGTCAAGAGACAACTCTCCATTCAGGCGAATGCCCGGAATCAATGAGCGTTGTCCCACAGCCTCAGTGCCATCGACGCGAAGATTGGCCTCAACAAAGCGTTCAACATCAATTTCTGCCAGCACCGACGCATAGTCGTCGCTTTCAAAGGGGCGCAACTGGACCAGCAGGTTGCCTGAATCCAGTGCCTGAGGCCGCAGGAACTGGATGTCGCCGGCTTCCGGAATGGACTCATGGGAATGCCGGCCGTAAAGGTAGCTCAACCCGGTACCGTCAGGATTGATGCGATAAAGGTTCACACCATTGTTTCGAGTCTGACCGGCATTATCCCAACGACTGAAAATGATGGTGCCATCGCCCATAACCACGGGGTCCAGGTCATGGCTCTGGTTAAAGGTGATCTGCTCGATATTGCGGCCATCCTCATCCATGACATGAAGCAGAAACGCCGGACTGTCCAGTTCCTCGTCCAGGCCGGAATACTGAGGCTTGCCCTCATCCAGCAGAATCGCCTTGGATACGCGCTGGCGTGTGGATGAGAAAACAATCCGGCCGTCAGGCAGATAAGCCGGCGACACGTCCTGACCCGCGCGGGCGGTCACATCCGAATCAATAATACGGCGAAGCGATGCCGCGGTTCGATCGTATTCCCAGATATTCCAGGTGGGCTGTTCGTCATCGTCGGCACCCTCTATCTCTGGGGCACGCAGGGCAAAGAGTAACCGGTTTCCATCCTGGGACACGTGAAGATCTTTGACGTCGTAGACCCCCTGTCCAGGGGTACCACCAGATAAGGCAGCAGAGGATATATCCTTTGCCGAAGATCGTGCTGCGGCGCTGGACTTCAGCAAAAGGCGGGCGCCTGGCCTGAATTCTGCGGGGTTCGCAAGGTCATCCTCAACCAGCGATCCGGTGTTTTCATTGAATACAAGTTGCCGTTCTATGTAGGCAACCGGCTCCTCGACCACAACCGGATCAGCCTTCTGGCTGTCACCGCCAGACAGGCATCCTGTCAGCGACAGCGCACCGATACAGGCCAGCAACCGACCACGGTGATAGCGAGCAGAGAGAACCGATGACGTGACTTCCAATGTAACAAACCCTGTGGTGGATGACATTCCATGACATAAATTAAGTCGGTTCGAACCTGTCACTCCAAAGCTTTTACGTAACGCAATGTAATAACGTGGCCTGGGACTCAATTTTTAAGATATAGCAAGTCGTAAACTTTTAACAATTGTCAAAAAGCATTAATGTGCGGATGCTAACCATCATTGAGGGATACGGACATGACCGCCCGGAACAGGATGACAAGCCTGATTACCATGGCTTGCAGTATCATCGTTCTTTCAGGAATGGTGTCCAGCCTGGCTGAGGCAGGCGCCAGGGAACAGGCCAAACAGATACACGACCGTATTGCGGGCGTTCCGCCGTCCGAGAGCGTCCTGCAGTCGATGGCCGACCTGATACCTTCCAATCCCGAAGGCGCTGCGTTCATCGCCATGGAAGATCCGGCCTTTTACGATGTCACGCTTAAGAACTTTGCTGCGCCCTGGACCAACGAGGCCATGTCCAAGTTCGTGCCTCTCAACGATTACATTGCCACCGTTGTCGGCATGGTTCGGGACGACCAGGATTTTCGGAAGATCCTTTTTGAAGACGTGCTCTACATTGGCGATCCGTCTCTCGGTTTACCGCCCTACTCTGTGAGCAACAACAACCATTACTCAGAACTGGAATCCCGGGGCATCAGCCTGCGCGATAACCTGATTCGGGTCAGCCAGTCCAGCTACAACGGACTGCCATCTTCGGCCACGGCCGGCGTGATCACCTCCCGTGCCTCTGCCCGAGCATTCTTCAGCGCGGGCACCAACCGCGCCATGTTCCGGTTTACCCTGATCAACCACATGTGCAACGACCTGGAGCAGGTCGCTGACGTTACCCTGCCCACCGACCGTATTCGGCAGGATGTCTCTCGCAGCCCCGGCGGAGACAGCCGGGTTTTTCTCAATAACTGCGTAGGCTGCCACACCGGCATGGATCCGATGACACAGGCCTTTGCCTATTACGACTACCGGTATGACCAGAACAACGACCCCGACGGTGAATTGGGGCGGTTGGTCTACAACGCCGTCGGCACGACAGATCCGGTAACCGGCACCCGGGTTCAGAGCAAATATCACATCAATTCGGCGACGTTTGAGCAGGGTTATGTCACACCTGACGACCGCTGGGACAATTACTGGCGCCAGGGTGCCAATCGACGCCTTGGTTGGGATCCGACCTTGCCCGGCTCCGGCAACGGCGCCAAAAGCCTGGGTCGGGAATTCGCCCACTCCCAGGCCTTCGCCCAGTGTCAGGTGAAGAAAGTCTTCGAGAATGTATGCCTGCGCCCACCCTCGGACAGTGACGACCGGGCCAAGGTCAACAGTATGGTTGTCAGCTTCGCGAACCAGGGCTACAACCTGAAGCAGGTGTTCGCTGAATCCGCTGTTTACTGCATGGGGGAGTAACAGATGATGACACTGCGAACACACACACCGGCGCAAGCCCTGAAATCGGTACTCGTTGTTGTGGGAGCCACCCTGCTGCTGGCGGCCTGTGGCGGAGAGTCTACAGAATCTCTTCCCAACACCTCCGGCAACTCAGGCGGCATTGTCTACAGTGGTCCGGCTCCGGCAACCGAGGATGTGTCCAATTTCAAACGCAGCGTTTGGGACAATCTGGTTACCCAGGATAAATGCGGGTCCTGCCACGGGGCCGATGGTCAGTCGCCCACCTTTGTTAATGAGCAGGACGTCAACAGCGCCTATTCCCAGGCAAAGAAGATTGTAAATCTCTCGGATCCGTCTGACTCCCTGATGGTAACCAAAGTGGCAGATGGCCATAACTGCTGGTTATCCAGCAACTCTGCCTGCGCCGACATCCTGACAACCTACATCACAAACTGGGCAGGCGGTGGAGGTTCGGCCAAAACCGTCGAGTTACGTGCACCGGCCCTGAAAGATCCGGGGGCCACCATTTCTCTGCCGGCCGAGCCCGGCCTGTTCGCCACCACAGTGTATCCGGTGCTCGAACAGTACTGCAGCGAGTGCCATAGCGATGGTGGTCAGACACCCTATATTGCCAGTGCCGATGTAAACACCGCCTACGACCAGGCCCGAAGCCGCATTGATGCCACGGTGCCCGCGGACTCTCGCCTGGTACAGCGGCTGCGCTTTGACTTCCATAATTGCTGGGATAACGACTGCGTAGCCTCGGCCAACCTGATGGAAATGAAGATTCTGGAAATGGTCAAGGATCTGAGCGCAACGCCTGTCGACCCTGCTCTGGTGGTCAGCAAGGCGGTTGAGCTCAGTGCCGACGGCCTGCTGGCCAACTCCGGCGGTCGCTATGAAGACAATGTCATTGCCCTGTACGAATTCAAAGCGGGTGAAGGGCAAACTGCATTTGACACCAGCGGTATTGAGCCACCGCTCAATCTCACGCTCAGCGGCAACGTTGACTGGGTTGGCGGCTGGGGCATCGACCTTGGCCCCGCAGGAGAAAACAGCGAAGGATTTATGGTGCCTGCCGGCAAGGCCCAGGGCAGCACCTCGGCAAGCCGAAAACTCCATACCCAACTGACCACCTCCGGTGAATACAGCATCGAAGCCTGGGTAGCTCCCGGGAATATCACCCAGGAAGACGCCCGCATCGTCACCTATTCCGGCTCCGCGACCACACGCAATGTAACCCTGAGCCAGTCGCTCCAGCGTTACGAAGTACTGCATCGCTCCACCACCAGCGACGAGAACAGCGCCTTTGCGACTCAGGATGCCGATATGCTGTTGCAAGCAACCTTGCAGCATGTGGTGGTTAATTACAGCCCGACGACCGGTCGACAGATCTTTGTCAATGGCGAGTTTTCGGGCGACCTTGATCCCGACGAGGGCGGACTGCTGACCGAGTGGGACGACAGCTTTGCCCTGGTGCTGGGTAATGAAACCGACGGTAATTCCCCGTGGCAGGGGGCCATCCGTATGGTGGCCATTCACAACCGTGCATTGACACCCCAGCAGATTCAGGCCAACTTTGAAGTGGGTGTGGGCCAGAAGTTCTATCTGCTGTTCGGGGTCTCCCACCTGATTGACCTGCCACAGAGCTTTATCGTCTTTGAAGTCAGCCAGTTCGACAGCTACGCCTACCGATTCACCAGTCCGTTTTTCATCAGCCTGGATGACAGCGTCGAGCCCTCGAATATCCCGCTCAGGGGAATGCGTTTGGGCATCAACGGTAAAGAAGCCACTGTCGGGCAAGCCTGGGCCAACCTCGATGTCCTGCTCGATGCAGACCTCTACCAGCCAGGCATCGGCCAGCCACTGTCCCCTATGGGCACCATTATTGCGCTTGAAGGCGGCCCCGGAATTGACGAGTTCTTCCTGACCTTTGATCAGATTGGCAGCAACCAGTTTGCCCGGACCGAGCCCTCGCCCCTGCCGCAGCCCGAGCCGGCAGACCTTCCGGCGTCACCGGAAATCGGTCTGAAAACCTTTGATGAAATCAATGCCTCCATGGCCCGAATGACCGGCGTTGCCACCACGCATCCGGATGTAAGTGCCACCTACAATACCGTGAAGCAACAACTGCCCACGGTGGAGAATATTCAGGGTTTCCTGTCGTCGCACCAGATGGCTGTTACGCAATTGGCTATCCAGTATTGCGATGCGTTGATAGAGAACAACGAGCTCCGATCAACTATGTTCCCTGGCTTTAACTTTTCTGCTCCGGCCGAAAGCGCTTTTGATCATGGCGGCAACAGTTTGATTACAAGCTCCCTGATGACCCATTTCGTGGGAGATAATCTGGCTTCCCAACCGACCGACAATGAGATCCAGACAGAGCTGTATGCACTCATCAATAAGTTGAAAGCCTGTGGTGGTAATGCTTGTGAAGATGACCGCACCAAGACGATTGTCAAGGCAAGTTGTGCCGCTGTTCTTGGCAGCGCCACCACATTGGTTCAGTAAAGGAAGCCGATCATGTTTATACGCAAATCCCGGAAAAAACCTTTGGCAAACGGCAGCCCCCTCCTCCACCAGGATCATGGCAAGCCGCGGACCAGACGCGAGTTTATTTCCCAAGGACTGATGGCAGGTTCGGCCACCCTGTTTGGCGCCTCGGTCTTCAGCCTGTTCGCCAATCCACGTCAGGCAGCCGCAGCGCTGTCATCCGATCTCGAGAATCTGAAAGAAAGCTGCGGTATCGCCGTGTCCGGTGCCGGAAAGATACCCTTCATCTGCTTTGATCTGGCCGGCGGCGCCAACATCGCGGGCTCCAACGTACTCATGGGCAAAGCGGGTGGTCAGATGGACTTTCTAACCACTGCGGGATACAACAAACTCGGGCTTCCGGGTGACATGCTGCCTTCTGACCCAGCCTTCGTAAACGAGGAGCTTGGCCTGGCGTTTCATTCCGATAGTGGTTTTCTGAGAGGTATTATGCAAAGCACCAGTGCCAGCACACGCGCAGGCGTGGATGGCGCTATCATCGCCGCTCGCTCAGAAAACGATACTGGCAACAATCCACACAACCCGATGTATGGAATCTACAAAGCCGGCGCCAACGGAGAGTTACTTACGTTAATAGGCTCCCAGAGCTCGGAATCCGGGGGCAACTCCATGGCGCCGATGAACCTGATAGACCCCGAAGTGAGGCCCACCAAGGTAGACCGCCCATCTGATGCCTCGGGCCTGGTAGACGTAGGCGATTTGATCGGAATTCTTGATCCCTCCGATGCTGTGGCCGTCATGGAGTCTATCTACCAGATCAGCGACGCCAAAATGAAAAAAGTGAACGCTGGGATCACCACAGATGAGGTGGTCAAAAAGCTGGTGAAGTGCGGGTATCTCAAGAGTGCAGACCTCGCAGACCGTTATGGCAAAGAGGCAAACCCTCTTGATCCAATGGCCGATCCCGACATCGTTGGCCCGGCCGGTATTTTCTCAAGCTCGGAATTCAACGGGAATCGGGAATTCCAGAAAACAGCCTCTGTGATGAAACTGGTGCTTAACGGCTACGCTGGTGCAGGTACTATCACCATGGGTGGATACGACTACCACACTGGTGAGCGAGGCACGGGAGAGCGGCGGGACGAACAGGCAGGCCGCTGCATGGGGGCATGTCTCGAATACGCTGCACGAATTGGAACGCCGCTGATGCTGTATGTATTCAGCGACGGCTCGGTTTCCAGTAATGGTCGAATTGATGACTCCCTGGAAGGCAGAGGCAAAGGTGAATGGACTGGTGACAACCAACAAACGGCTGCCTCGTTCTTCCTCATCTACGATCCAAAGGGCCGCCCTACCCCGATTAGAAGGCAAATCGGCTCCATGCGTCCAGATGCATCCGTTGACACAGGTTCCAGCCCGGCCGCCAACAACGTCAACCAGTTGGTTCAAACGGTGCTTTTGAACTACATGGCACTGCATGGCGAACAGGGTGATTTTGGCGCTCGCTTTACCGGCCACGGCCTGGGCAACAGCACCATGCAGGACAGTCTGATTGCGTTCTCCAATGTGGTCAACGGCACCATCAACGGCTGACAGCAGGGACGTTGCCTCTACTACGGCTCTGGGGGAACCAGCCCTTCTGACACATGCATCATGCGTTTGTCGTCGATCACAACCACTTCGATCGCCGGCAAGCGCTCCACCATCTTGAGGCCTTTCTCCGGGCCCAGAACAAAAACCGCGGTGGACAAGCCATCGGTGGTCAATGCATCGTCACCAATAATCGTAACGCTCTGTACTCCCTTCACCGAACGGCCAGTGCTCGGTGACAGTATGTGGTGTACGCGCTCACCGGCGTCATCAACAAAAAAGCGCTCGTAGTCGCCGGATGTGGATACCGCTACATCCGCCAACGGCAACACCACCGCGTTGTCATTGCCAGACCGGGGATCCCGGATACCCACATACCACGGGCGCCCCCGCTTGTCCCCCAGCAGACGCATATCACCGCCAGCACTCAACCGGGCGTGGCGTATGCCGTGGGCTTCCAGCACTTCAATACCCAGATCGACAGCGTAACCTTTAGCAATGCCGCCCAGGTCCACCAGCATTCCCGGCTGGCGAAACGCCACCGTTTGCCCGGATACATCCAATACGACATCGCGGAAGTTTACCCGCGTGAGCCCGGTCGCTACCTGTTCATCCGTTGGCTGCTTGCCGGCCCGAAAGTCATAGAGGTAACCCACCGAGCCAAAGGTGACATCGAATGCCCCCTCACTCAGCTCGGACACCTCACGGGCTTTCTGAAGCACCTTAAACAGACCATCACTGACGTTAACCGGGCCTTTTCCAGCCTCCCGGTTCAGCGCTGATAATTCAGAATCTGCCCGGTACCGGCTCATTTGGATATCAACACGGTGAAATACATCGAATACCTCACGGGCCACCACATCGGCGGTCACGCTTTCATCAGCCCAGAACTCAAGCTCAACGGGCGTTGTCATTGCCGTGTCGGAGTATCGGTGCCACTCGGCACTGGCCGGAAGCGCCACCAGCAAAGCGAGCAATGCCATGAGCACCACCGACAGGCTTTCAGTCGAGCGCGAATAGGTCATTCTTCTCAATGTTTCCCTGCCTTATAGCAACGGTTGTGTGATCGACCGCTCGTCCTACAAATTGTTACCGGAACTTCAACTTTAGTCCCATTGTTGGCCGGACAGTATCGGCTGACACTTGAGTTGCCCAATAAACAATCAAAATAACTGTTTGCAACGCAGCCATACCCGCTGTGCTGCCGTTACGGAGGCCAACGTAAATGAGACCAAGGAACGCGCTGATCTTTGCGACTGTCCTGCTATTATCCAGCACGACCGTCCTCGCCGATACCCTCAAGATAGGTTTGAATTACCCCCAGACCGGAAGATACAAGGACCAGGGCCTTCAACAACGGCTTGGCGCCTATCTGGCGGTAGATGAAATCAACCAGGCAGGCGGTGTTATGGGCCAGCCCCTCGAACTGGTGATTCGCAATACCCGTGGAGAACCAGACCAGGGCGCCAGGAATACCGCCGAACTGATTGACCGCGAGGGCGCGCAGATGGTTTTCGGTGGCGTCTCCAGCGCCGTCGCTATTGCTTCCGGCAAAGCCGCCAGGGATCGTAACCGAATCTACTTCGGCACCCTGACCTACTCCAATGCCACCACCGGCGCCGAGGGGCATCGATATATGTTCCGGGAGCCCTACAACGCCTGGATGACGGCCAAGGCACTGAGCCAGTATCTCAATCGTAACCACGCCGACCAGAAGTTTTTCTACATCACCTCAGACTACACCTGGGGATGGTCCGTGGAAGAATCGGTACGAAAGTTTTCCAACACCGAAAACACCGACGTGCACCAGGGTGTAAAAACCCCCTTCCCCCGGGCGCTGATCAATGATTTCCGCGCAGCGCTGGAACAGGCCCAGGAGAGCGATGCCAAAGTATTGATGATGGTATTGTTCGGCGATGACATGGTCCGGGCTCTGAACCTGGCCTATGAAATGGGTTTGACGGAAAAAATGCAGATCGTTGTGCCCAACCTGACACTGGGGATGGTCAGACAGGTTGGCCCGACCATCATGGAAGGTGTTGTTGGTGCCGCCCCCTGGGTCTGGAACCTGCCCTACGAGAACAACTACCAGCGCGGTAAAGACTTTGTTGAGGCCTTCTCAGACCGCTATGAAATGCGCCCTTCATCATCCGCGGCCTCGGCCTACAGCATTGTTTACCAGTACAAGGATGCTGTCGAACGGGCCGGCAGCACCAACACAGACGCCGTTATCCGGGCCCTTGAGGGGCATCGCTACAGCTTCCTGAAAGATGAACAGTACTGGCGCGAGTTCGACCACCAGAATGTCCAGACCGTCTACGTGGTCCGGATCAAACCTCGTGAAACCGTGGTGGCAGACCAGTTCAGCTCTGATTACTTCGAGATCATCGACTTCCTGCCCGGTGATGAAGCCGCACAAACCCGCGAAGAGTGGGAGCAACGCCGCAAAGAGGCAGGTAAGCCCACCCGCCTGTGACAGGGTCGCTTTACCGGACCAGGCAGTTTCCTGATAATCGTTCCATGACAGGCGTTATGTGCGATTATCAGGAGCACTCAGGCAGTGGCAAATAACAAAGGACTGGTTTCAGGCAACTCTCACACTCCCCCCACGCAATGCGATGTTCTGGTGGTCGGGGGCGGCGTAAACGGCACCGGAATTGCCATGGACGCCGCAGGCCGGGGGCTTCGGGTTGTTCTGTGTGAGATGAACGATCTTGCCTCTGCCACTTCGTCCAGCAGCAGCAAACTTATCCACGGCGGTCTGCGCTATCTTGAGCATTACGAATTCCGGCTGGTCAGGGAAGCACTCGGTGAACGGGAGGCCCTGCTACGAAACGCCCCCCACATCATGTGGCCGATGCGTTTTCGCCTGCCCCATCAGCCCCACCTGCGACCAGCGTGGATGATCCGTACCGGCCTTTTCCTCTACGATCATCTGGCCAAGCGCGAACTGCTGCCCGGCTCCCGGTCTATTACCTTTGGCCCGGACTCGCCCCTGAAACCAGACATCAGCCGTGGATTCGAGTATTCGGATGGCTGGGTTGACGATGCCCGGCTGGTGGTACTGTCTGCTCGCAAGGCCGCTGAAAAAGGCGCAACCGTATTGACCCGCACCCGCTGTAGCCGCGCCGAGCGCCGTAACGGGCAATGGCACGCCACCCTGGACGATCACCACCGGGACAAGCAGTACAACATCCGCGCCAAGGTGGTCGTTAACGCCACCGGCCCCTGGGTCAGCAGCCTGTTCGGTGAAAGCCTGTCTATGCCAGCTCCCAAGCAGATCCGCATGGTCAAGGGCAGCCACATCGTCGTACCCAGGCTCAACCAGGATACCGAAGCCTATATTCTTCAGAATCAGGACGAGCGCATTGTTTTCGTGATCCCCTACGAGGACCGCTTCTCCCTGATCGGCACCACCGATGTCGATTACGTGGGCGATCCGTCGCAGGCGCGGATTTCCCCAGAGGAAACCGACTATCTGCTGTCGATCGTCAACCAGTATTTCCGCCGGCAACTGTCCGCCAACGATGTAGTCTGGAGTTACTCCGGTGTTCGGCCGCTGATGGACGACGAGGGTGGCACCGCACAGTCTGCCTCTCGCGACTACTCATTCGAGGTTGATGATGAGGACTCGCTGCCCCCTTTGATCTCGGTATTCGGGGGCAAGATCACCACCTACCGGAAGCTCGCCGAAGCTGTGACCGATCAGGTCAGTCGCTATTTTCCCGGTGCCGGCCGGTCCTGGACCCGAACGGCCGTGCTGCCCGGCGGCGACTTCAACACTCAGGAGCAGCTGGCCACCGAACTCGCGGCCGATTTCCCCTGGCTGGACGATGCTGTAATCCATCGGTTTGTGCGAAGCTATGGCACCAGCAGCTACCAGATTCTGGAAGGCTGTCAGAACATGGCCGATCTCGGCCACTGGTTTACCGATACCCTGTCTCGTCGCGAGGTGGATTATCTGATGACCCACGAATGGGCGATCACACCAGAGGACCTGCTCTGGCGGCGAACCAAACAGGGCCTGTACATTAACCCGGAACAATACAGCGAGCTATCTGAGTATATGAACCGGAGTGGCCAGGTCAGTTCAGAATGCTAGCAACTCTGGCCTGAATGGCCGGCACCACTTCCGCTTCAAACCAGGGATTCTTTCGCAACCAGAGGTTATTGCGGGGGCTGGGATGGGGCATCGGAATGACATCAGGCCAGAATTGTTGCCACTGCCGCACATTCTCGGTAACCGCGCGCCTTGCGCCGGGAATATGCCAGGCATGAGCATATTGACCGATCAGCAAGGTCAGGCGAATCTCCGGCAAGCGGTCGAGCAACGCCCGGCGCCAGGCCGGAGCGCACTCGGGGCGTGGAGGAAGATCTCCGGATTTACCGGTGCCCGGATAACAGAATCCCATGGGCAGGATGGCGAGTTTCTGTTCATCGTAAAAGGTGTCGCGGGTAATGCCCATCCATTGGCGCAGCCGGTCGCCACTGGGATCGTTAAACGGCAGACCGGTTTCGTGTACCCGTCGACCCGGCGCCTGCCCGACCACAAGAATGCGGGAGGATTCACTAAGCTGAATGACCGGCCTCGGCTCGTGGGGCAGATCGCCTGCACAAATCTGACAGGCCCGAACACGCCGAACCAGCTCATCAAAGGACAGGTTTATCAAAGAATCGGTCATACCTCAGAATTTCCTAACGCTTCGGCAGCTCCCAGTAAACCGGTATAGGGCTCCGTCACCACGTAAACCGGTGTAAATTCCATTAGCGGACGCATCCGCCCCTTGGCTACAAAGGCTTCACGGAACGGGCTCCCAAGAAAAAAGTCGAGAAACCCTGGCAGCATACCGCCACACAGGTACACGCCGCCCAGACTCCCCAGCGTCAGCGCCGAATTGCCTGCGGTTCGCCCAAGCATTTCGCAGAAATGCCGAAGGACTTCCCCGGCCAAGGCATCGGAGGCGTCCACAGCGGCGGCTGTGATCTTCTCCGGAGCATCGAGCGGGGCCGCCACGCCACGGATTTCGGCATGCGCCTGATACAGGTTCAGCAAACCCTGGCCGCACAGAATCCGCTCGACCGACACCCGCCCAAACCTGGCCCGAAGAAGGCGCAACACCTCCATTTCCGTGTCATCGGTGGGGGCAAAATCCACATGGCCCCCTTCAGTCACCAAAGGCACCCAGCCATTTCGAATCGGAACCAGACCGGAAACGCCCAGGCCCGTTCCCGGACCCATCACCAGTTTCGGCCGGCCAGGGTCTCCCGGGCCGCCACAAACGTGCACCAGATTGGCGTCCGGTACATGGGGCACGCCCAGCGCCATGGCGGTAAAATCATTGATGACCTTGAAGGCCGACCAGCCAAAGACCTGTCGCACCGCCTCAATGTCAAAGCGCCAGTGATTGTTGGTCATTGTCACCCGGGTACCGCGCAAGGGGGAGGCCACGGCCAGACAGGCCTGCCTGACCGACGCCACACCTACACGTTCCAGATAGGTGACCACCGCCTGATCCAGATTCTCGTAGTCACGGCAGGGCAAAACTTCAATAGCTTCTGGTTCTATACTGCCCTGCCCCACCAGAGCAAAGCGTGCATTGGTTCCCCCAATGTCCCCCACCAGAGAATAGTGTTCTGCTGTCATGCCTCGTGGTTCCAGAAAAAACTGGCACCTTGTTCAGGGTTGCTTGCCGAACGACGGAACCAACCAAACAGCTCCCGCCCGTAGCCCGTATGATAGCCGGACAAATCCGTCGTTGCAGGCCTGCGGGCGGCCAGCACGTCATCCTCTACCCTGATGCTGAGGGTTCCGTTGCGGGCGTCCAGGACAACGGTATCCCCGTCTTCAACTCGGGCCAAAGGTCCGCCATCTAACGCTTCGGGGTATACGTGGATGGCGGCAGGCACTTTCCCGGAAGCGCCAGACATCCGGCCATCCGTCACCAGGCCCACTTTGTAGCCCCTGTCCTGCAACACCCCCAGATAAGGGGTGAGTTTGTGTAGCTCCGGCATACCATTGGCACGGGGACCTTGAAATCGCACAACCACAACGCAATCCCGATTCAGCTCTCCGGCCTCGAAGGCCGCCTTGAGCTCGTTCTGATCGTTGAATACCACGGCCGGGGCCTCAATGGTATGGTGCTCAGGCGCGACTGCCGAGACCTTGATCACGCCCCTGCCCAGATTGCCCTCCAGCACCCTGAGCCCACCATCCGGCGCAAAAGGCTGGGCCACACCACGGAGTACCTCCGGCATGGCACTTTGCTCAGCTGCAGGCTTCCAGGCGGGCTTACCATCGTCGAGTTCCGGCATGCGGGCGTACTGCTCCAGGCCTGGGCCCATCACTGTGTGCACGTCGTTATGCAGGTATCCGCCAGCAAGCAGTTCGCGGATCAGGAACGGCGTACCACCCGCCTCGTGGAAGGCATTCACATCCTCCTGGCCATTGGGATAGATACGGGTCAACGAGGGCACAACCGCAGAAAGCTCGGCATAGTCATTCCAGTCAATGATGATGCCGGCAGCGCGGGCGATGGCTATCCAGTGAATGGTGTGGTTGGTTGAGCCGCCCGTTACCAGCAGGGCGACCAGAGCATTGACGATGCTCTTTTCGTCTACCATATCGCCCAGCCCCAGATCTCCACCGTTAGGTTTCGATAACCGGATAACCTGTTCCGTCGCTGCCCTGGTCAGCGCATCACGCAGCGGTGTGCCTGGATTCACAAAGGCGGCACCCGGCAAGTGCAGCCCCATCACCTCAACCAACAGCTGGTTGCTGTTGGCGGTGCCATAAAAGGTACAGGTACCGGGACTGTGGTATGACTTGCTCTCGGCTTCCAGCAACTCCTCTTTGCCAATCCTGCCTTCAGCATAGAGCTGACGGATGCGCTGCTTCTCTTTGTTGGGCAATCCGGACGGCATGGGGCCGGCGGGTACCAGTATGGTCGGCAGATAGCCAAAACTCAGCGATCCGATGAGCAGCCCCGGAACAATCTTGTCGCAGATCCCCAACAACAGCGTGGCATCAAACATGTTGTGGCTGAGAGCAACCGCCGTGCTCATGGCGATCGTGTCCCGGGAGAACAGGCTGAGCTCCATGCCAGGCTGCCCCTGGGTCACGCCATCACACATGGCGGGTGTGCCCCCGGCAACCTGGGCCACCGACCCCATACCATGGGCCGCCTCGCGGATGATATCGGGGAACTGTTGGTAGGGTTGATGAGCCGAAAGCATATCGTTGTAGGCCGTTACGATTGCCACGTTGGCCTTGTTCATCAACTTGAGCGTGTTCTTATCCGCCTGATTACAGGCGGCAAAGCCGTGGGCAAGGTTGCCACAGGACAGCGTGCCCCGTTGGGGGGAGTTCTTTTTCAGCGCCGCCATACGACAGAGGTACTCTTGCCGCGTGGCTTGACTTCGGGCCACAATTCTCTGAGTAACCTTCACTATGGTTGGATGCATCCTGCAGCCTCCTCTACGGATTCACTCGAACATAGAACAAAGAATAGTAAAAAACGCTTCAAAACATAGACACAGCAAAAAATTATCGCCATTATTTTGGTAACTTTACTACATATCACGAAAGCAGGCATCGGGAGCCCTCGAACATCTAGCGAGGTGAAACCGTGTCACAGAAGGGTCATCAGTAGTTCATATACTGGCACCCGTTTTCATTGACCGCCGGCACTGTCGACTCTTCGACCATACCGGCGAACCCGGAATAAGGACACCCACATATGCTCAGGCGCACGAAAATTGTCGCCACGCTCGGCCCCGCCACAGACACACCGGAGTCACTTGCCGCCATCATCAAGGCTGGCGTTGACGTGACTCGCCTGAATTTTTCCCATGGCAGCGCCGAAGAGCACATGGCCCGGGCCCGCCAGGTTCGTGAAGCCGCTGCAGCACAGAGCCGCTTTGTTGCCCTTCTCGCCGACCTTCAGGGTCCCAAGCTGCGCATCGCGCGGTTCACCGATAACAAGGTATTCCTGGAAGCCGGGCAAACCTTCGTTCTCGACGCCAGCATGGACAAGGACGCCGGCACAGCCGAGCGGGTGGGCATCGACTACGAGCAACTGATTGAAGACGTTGCCCCCGGCGACATTCTGGTGCTCGACGACGGCCGCATCGAAATGGAAGTGATGTCGGTAGACGAGCACAGCATTACCTCCAAGGTACTGATTGGCGGTCCATTATCCAACAACAAGGGCCTGAACAAGCGAGGCGGAGGACTGTCTGCCGAAGCTCTGACCGAGAAAGACAAGCAGGACATTGTTACCGCCGCAAAACTTGACGCGGATTATGTCGCCGTCTCATTCGTGCGCACCGCCGAAGATATGCACATCGCGCGCAGACTGCTGAGCGAGGCCGGCTCTGAGGCGGGCCTGGTCGCCAAAATTGAGCGGGCGGAGCTGGCACACGACGACCAGGCCCTGGATGAGGTCATCCTCGCCTCAGACGCCGTCATGGTCGCCCGGGGCGACCTGGCGGTTGAGATTGGCGATGCCGAACTGGTAGCAGTTCAGAAGCACATCATTGCCCGCGCCCGGGTTCTGAACCGGGCGGTCATCACCGCAACCCAGATGATGGAATCGATGATCACCAACCCGATGCCCACCCGGGCCGAGGTGTCCGACGTCGCGAATGCCGTAATGGACTACACCGACGCGGTCATGCTGTCGGCCGAAACCGCAGTAGGTGACTATCCGAAAGAAGCGGTAGAGGCCATGGTCCGCATCTGCCTGGGGGCCGAACGGCATCCCTCCATGCACCAGTCCAAACACCGGATTCACGAGAGCATGGAGCGGGTCGACGAAGCCATCGCTTTGTCTGCCATGTACGCCGCCAACCACCTGCAGGGTGTGCGTGCCATCATCTGCATGACTGAGACAGGCGCTACCCCCAGACTGATGTCACGCATCAAGTCCAGCCTGCCGATCTTTGCCCTGTCGCGCCATCACTCCACCCAGCACCGGGTGGTTCTTTTCCGCGGCGTGCAGACCATACCCTTCGATTCGGCCCGGATTGCCAATGAGCAGACCAATGCTGAGGCCGTGGAACAACTGCGCAGACGCGGCGTAGTCGGCGAAGGTGATCTGGTGGTGATTACCAAGGGGGATTACGTCAACGCTCAGGGCGGCACCAACACTATGAAAATCGTGCGCGTTGGCAGCGATATCCGCTAGCCGCCGGGCAGCGCCTGGCACAGCCTTCGGCCGGACACACAAAACCCACCACGACGGTGGGTTTTATGTGTCCGGTTTAAAGGTCGCCCAGACTTCCCCTGGCAATTTCCGACACTGCCGGCCAGTCTTTACCGGCAATGGCCTCCGCCGGCGTGAGCCAGGACCCACCAACAGCACAGACATTCGGTAACGCCAGATAATCTCTGGCTGTCTGGCGGCTAATGCCACCAGTCGGACAAAAGACGACATCGGGAAATGGCCCGCTGAAGGCCTTAAGCGCAGGGATACCCCCTGCCACTTCCGCCGGGAAAAACTTGAACTCCCGATAGCCCAACGCATACCCCATCATCAGCTCGGACACCGTCGAAACCCCTGGCAACAGCGGTGCCTCGGAGGTAACACCGAACTCCAGAATGGCCTCAGTAATCCCGGGGGTAATCACAAACTGCGCACCAGCAGACTCCACCTGTCGATACTGGGCGATACTGGTAACCGTTCCTGCACCAACCCAGGCTTCGGGAATGGCTTTCCTGACCTTTTCAATGGCACGCACTCCATGCTCGGTGCGCAAGGTAATTTCAAGTACCCGGATACCTCCATCTACCAGCGCACGGCACAGCGGGATGGCATCGTCCGGGTCTTTGATCGCAATCACAGGCACCAGAGGCGAGGCTGCCAGAACGGCCTGCACCCGCTCGCGATGATAGTCCGACAATTGATTCATGGTGATCTCCTAAAGCAGTTAGCGGCGGTGACCAGACAAGCAACGCGGCGTCACGGGCTCCAGAACACTTCCAGGCCGGGTTTCAGGAAGGCCCGCACCGGCATGGCAAATACATCATCCAGAGCCGAACACGCCCTTCTGAGCGTCTCCAGCTTGTCCTCCCCTTTCAGGTGCAGCGCGGTAAAGCGCGCTTGCGCCAGTACCGCCCGGGTCAGCGTCACCCTGGGCTGAGGCTGGGATTCGGGTGTCATCGCCGCTACCAGACCAGTATTGAACTCATCCATGGCTTCAGGCAGCTCAGGCGCATCCGGAAACAGCGAAGCGGTATGACCGTCATTGCCCATTCCCAGAATCACCACATCCACCGGCAGAACCAGCACAGAAAGCGCCTGCCGAACTGCCTCCAATCCTTGATCCGGAATTTCCCCCGGCTGCTTCAGTGCCAGGTAACGGGCTTTCGCAGCCCTGCCCACTAACAGATTGTTTCTGACCAGGGTTGTGTTACTGGCAGGGTCGCCCTCCGGCACCCAGCGCTCGTCCGCCAGCACAACATCCACTCTGGACCAGTCCAGATCCGCGTCGGACAACGCCTTGAAGAAGGGTAAAGGCGTAGAGCCTCCGGACACCACCAGGCTGACCCTGGACGCCTGCTCAAGACGACTGGCGAGCACATCGGCGACGGTCGAGGCCAAGGCCCGGGCCACGCGCCCGGCATTATCATCGGCGTGAAACCCTACCCCCTCTGGCAAGCGGATGTCAGGCATCCTCATACCAGCTCCTCCCATCCCGTGTGATCATGGCAATGGAGGCAACCGGGCCCCAGGTGCCGGCGGCATATCGCTTGGGCGGTTCGCCACTGTCTCGCCAGTTAGCGATGATCTCGTCGACCCAGCGCCAGGCGTATTCCACCTCATCCCTGCGAACAAAAAGGTATTGATTACCTTTCATCACCTCCCACAGCAAACGCTCATAGGCATCCGGAATGCGTTCCGCTTCAAAGGTTTCGGAGAAGGTCAGCTCCAACGGCCCCTGCCGCAATCGCATCCCCTTATCCAGCCCCTGATCCTTGGTCAGGATTTTCAGGGCCATTCCCTCATCCGGCTGCAACCGTATAATCAGTTTGTTGTTGGCCAAATGCTTCTGGTCCGGGTCAAAAATGTAGTGAGGCGCGGGCTTGAAATGGATGATGATCTGGGAAAGCTTCTCCGGTAGTCGCTTGCCCGTGCGGATGTAAAAGGGCACGCCAGACCAGCGCCAGTTGTCGATCTCAGCCTTCAGGGCCACGAAGGTTTCGGTGGCACTGCCCTTGTTGGCATCTTCCTCCTCCAGATAACCCGGAACCGGCTTGCCATTGCTGGTGCCTGCAGTGTACTGACCACGCACGACGTACCGATCCATCATGTCCGGGGTAATCCGCTTCAGCGCCTTGAGTACCTTTACCTTCTCGTCCCGGATACTGTCCGCTGACAGGTCGGCAGGCGGATCCATCGCAATCAGGCACAGCAACTGCAGCAGGTGATTCTGAATCATGTCGCGAATCTGACCGGCCTGGTCAAAATAGCCCCAGCGCCCTTCTATACCGACGCTCTCCGCGACGGTAATTTCAACGTGAGAGATATGATTCTGGTCCCACTGGGAGGCAAACAGGTTGTTGGCGAATCGCAGGGCAATCAGATTCTGCACGGTCTCCTTACCCAGATAGTGATCAATCCGGAACAACTGGTTTTCGTGGTAGACCTCTCCAAGCTCATCGTTGATCACCCGGGACGACTCAAGGTCGTGGCCAATAGGTTTTTCCACCACCACCCGGGTTTTCTCATTACAACAACTGGTCGCCTTCATATTGCGGGCAATCACGCCATACATCGAAGGCGGCGTGGCCATGTAGACGATGAGTTCGTTGTTGGGTTCATCCCGCCACTCACGCAGGGCCCCGTAGCCCTCAGGATCGGTGAAATCCAGCAACAGGTAATCCACCCGCTGCAGAAATGCATTCGCCACGCCAGCATCAAACTCACTGTCTTTCACATGATAGCGAAGCTTTTCAAACAGTTGCTCCCGGACGTCCGCTGTTGTTGCCTTCGTGCGCGCAATCGCCAGAATGCGACTGCCCTGCGCGAGCAAGCCCGCGCGCTCCAGCTGATACAGCGCAGGGAAGAGTTTACGCTGAGCCAGGTCACCCAAGGCGCCAAAAAGCATCAGGTCACACGGGGCATTCGCGTTCTTTACCATGAGTCGCGCCCTCCATGATTTGCCGCTCCACTTCATTCACATTAACAGGAAGTAGTAGTTTTAGAAAAAAAACAGTCAAACTGCTGACTCCCAGCCCTCAGAAAACCACGTTATGACACGTTGACTACCGCAAACACACCAATAAAACGGTATACTCCCGAGTTCTTAGATGATTCGGCCCCCAAGAGATCAACGGAGCATCCATTCATGACAACCAGTCACGCGCACCGGGAAGAGAATC
This sequence comes from Marinobacter sp. UBA5687, assembly GCF_002420325.1. Taxonomy (NCBI): domain Bacteria; kingdom Pseudomonadati; phylum Pseudomonadota; class Gammaproteobacteria; order Pseudomonadales; family Marinobacteraceae; genus Marinobacter; species Marinobacter sp. UBA5687. The sequence goes on along the minus strand of NZ_DIHV01000109.1, from coordinate 18,252 downwards.
TGCTGGAAGATATTCAGGAACGCCTGGATAATCTGAACAAGTCCGAGCGCAAAGTGGCAGAAGCGATTCTTAAGGACCCCAGCGCTGCAACGCGGTACAGCATTGCAGCCCTGGCCCGGGCGGCCAATGTCAGCGAACCTACTGTAAACCGATTCTGTCGGAGTTTTTCAGCGACGGGCTTCCCGGACTTCAAGATCCGATTAGCACAGAGCATTGCGACAGGAACACCCTATGTCGGCCAGAATATAGAGCCCGACGACACCGTGGCTGAATTCGCTGACAAAATCATGCTCAGCACCATTGCCAACCTGGATAAGTCTCGCCAGTCACTCGATCACAAAGCGCTAGCTTCGGCCATCGACTATCTTATCCAGGCAAAACAGATCCACTTTTTTGGCATGGGCGGCTCCGCGTCGGTCGCACTCGATGCCCAGCACAAGTTTTTTCGATTCAACATTCCCGTAACCTCATACGACGACGCTCTCATGCAGAGAATGGTGGCGGCAGGGGCGCAGGTCGGAGATGTGATCGTAATGATCTCATACACCGGCCGAACCAAGGAAAGCGTTGATATCGCCAGAGTGGCGCGAGAGAACGGCGCAACGGTTATTGGTATAACAAACCCGGAATCCCCTCTTGCGGAATTCTGTACGGTGGTGGTTGGCGTCACAACCCCGGAAGACACAGAAGTGTACATGCCCATGTCTTCCAGAATTATTCATTTGACGGTCATCGACATCCTCGCAACCGGTGTAACGCTGAAACGTGGATCGGATTTTCTGGGCCATCTCAAGAAAATCAAGGAAAGCCTGAAAGCTACCCGATATCCGAAAGAATGAACCGCTCACAAAAAAGCCCCCGAAAGGGGGCTTTTTTTCGAGGTCTACAGCAAATCAGTTCCGCTCAACCTCAGCTGTATTGCGAAGGTACTGCTGGTAGGCGGTATATTCACGCTGCCCCTCCAGCTGCGCCAGGAAACGCATCAGCTGTTGGTATTCCGCACCTTCCTGATCAACCTCACCTTCGTTGACACCGGTCAGCACAATGACAGCAGCCTGATCGGCCGTAACGGCGCGGCCAACGGTTGGCGAGTCACCATCCGGGCGGGCCATGGAAAACACTTCCTGCACCACGCGCGGGCTCAGGCCAGACACACTCCGGCCCTGATCTTCAAACTGCTGCCATTCACCGGCACCAAGTTCGTCAGCACTGGTACCGGATTCAAGCTGAGCCACGAGCTCATCAACACGGGCTGCCAGCGCATCCCGGGTTTCGGTTCTCTCCAGAATCCGACGAATCTCCGGCTCCACATCGGCCAACTCCAATTGGCGCGGTTCGTGATACTCGCGCACCCGGGCAACGACCGACACGTTATCACCCACGTCGATCAGCTCGGTATTGTAGCCACCCTCAAGTACATCTTCAGAGAACAGTTGACGTACCAGACCCGCATGATCAAAGGGTGCTGCACCGCCATCCCTGCTGACACCTTCGACCACCCGAATTTCCAGACCCAGCTCTTCGGCCGGGCTGGCAAGATCGTCGGCGGCGTAGGCCGCATCAGCCAGTTGCGAGCGAACTTCCGCAAAACGCTCACTGGCCTTGGTTCTGGCCAATTCGAGTCGCAGATCTTCACGCAACTCGTCAAAGGCAGGCACATCGGAGCGGCGCACCTCTTCCAGCTTGATCAGATGAAGACCAAAGCTGGTCTCAACCGGACCAGAAACTTCGCCTTCTTCCAGCCCAAACAGAGCGTCTTCAAAGGCTTCATCGTAGACACCACGGCCGGCAAAACCGAGATCACCACCTTCCTGCGCAGAGACGGTATCGACTGAGTATTCCTCGGCCAGGACGGCAAACGACTCACCGTCTTCAAGACGCTGCTGGATGGTTGCAAGAATCTCCTGCCCTTCATCACCGGCCTCTACAAGAATGTGGGCGGCACGGCGTTCTTCACGCGCGTATTCTTCAGCACGCTCCTCGTAATAGGCCCGCACTTCATCTTCGGCAACTTCAATGGACTCCGCCAACGCTCCCTGGGACAGGGTAATGTAGGCAGCATCCACCTGCTCTGGCTGACGAAACTGGTCACGGTTCTCGTCGTAGTACGCCTGCACGTCCGCCTCGGTCACATCCACCTTGTCCTGAACACTACTGCCATCAAGGGTCAGCACGCGGAAGTCACGGGTCTGATTCTGAATGGCCAGCAAATGGGCTGCATTCTCAGGTGCCACGACACCAGTCTGGACGATCGCCGCGCGAATCTGGTTTACCACATAGTTCTTGCGCATGCTTTCGCGGAACTCGGCAACGCCCATGCCCAGATTGCGCACTGTGGCTACAAACCGATCACGATTGAACTGGCCATCCACCTGGAACTGGGGCATCTGGGTAATCAGGGAATCGATGTCGGCGTCGGTCAGCTCCAGCCCCTGGCTCTGAGCGTCCTGAGTGAGCACGGCCTCCCGGATCAGCGCATCCAGCACGTCGCGGCGAATCTGATCTTCGTCCAACAGGGATTGATCCGGATTCTCCATCTGCATAAGGCGCTGCTGGCTTTCCATCTGTACGGTGCGCAGAAACTCCCGCTCGGTGATGTCCTGGCCGTTAACCGTTGCCACTTCTGGCTCGCCAGTGAAGCCGCCGATGATGGCATCCATTCCCCAGATCGAGAGGGAAATAATCAATAGGCCAACGATAACCTTGGCGATCGTACTCTGGGCGTTATCCCGAATATCTTGAAGCATGTTGTTCTCGAATCCCTGTTCAAGGTTCTGCTGTTGGTAGTGGTGAGGCGAAAGCTGAGAGAGCCACAGTTAACACGCAAAAAGGCGCACCCTTACCGGAATGCGCCTTGAATTCTGATGGCAGTTCCCGAAACCGGGAACTGCCAGAGAAAGAACCGTTACTTAACGGCGTCTTTCAGGGCCTTGCCTGCCTTGAATCCAGGCACTTTAGAGGCCGGAATCTTGATTTCTGCACCAGTCTGCGGGTTGCGACCAGTACGGGCAGCACGCTCTTTCACAGAGAAGGTGCCAAAGCCGATCAGGGTAACCTGGTCGCCTTTCTTCAGTGCACCGGTGATAGAGTTGGTCATGGCATCCAGCGCACGGCCAGCTGCGGCTTTGGAGATGTCTGCGGACTCTGCAATTGCATCGATCAGTTCGGACTTGTTCACACTAAACCCCTTCGATTTCAGGTTGAAGATGTTATAGGTCGGTTTGTTTTTTCGCGGACGTTCTCGACTATCGCATAAGCGATGGGAGAATTCCATTCTTCAGTTTTTTTATTCCTTGCGGCATTAAACCGGTGTTCGGAATAGGCACTTACTGCGCGGGAGCCCTTGGTATTGGCTGCTTCACGGCGAAACAGTTATACCAACGGGCTCTCAGGCGTGTCAACAACTCATCCGGTGTTTAATGTGTATTTATGCGCTCTGCAGCGTCGCCGGAATCATCAGAAGTGGCCGATTTGCCGGTTTCCTTGTCAGCATTTTCAGACCGGGGATCCGGCTGGTAGGCCAGCGCAATATCCAGAACCTCATCAATCCACTTGACCGGGCGGATCTCCAGCGATTCCTTGATGTTGTCCGGTATCTCCTTGAGATCCCTGACATTTTCATCCGGGATGATGACAGTTTTGATGCCGCCGCGATGGGCTGCCAGCAGCTTTTCCTTCAAGCCGCCGATCGCCAGAACGCGACCTCGCAAGGTGATTTCACCGGTCATCGCTACATCCGCCCGAACGGGAATTCGGGTCAGTGCAGAAACCAGTGCTGTACACATACCAATACCGGCACTCGGGCCATCTTTCGGGGTTGCTCCCTCAGGTACATGCACGTGAAGATCGTGTTTTTCGTGGAAATCATCCGCCACACCCAGGCCGGCCGCCCTGCTCCGGACCACCGTAAGTGCCGTCTGAATGGATTCCTGCATAACGTCACCCAGCGAGCCGGTTTTAACGACACGACCCTTACCTGGCGTCAAAGCACACTCTATGGTCAACAGCTCGCCCCCGACCTGGGTCCATGCCAGACCGGTCACCTGTCCGATCTGGTTGGTTTCTTCTGCCAGTCCGTATTTGAACTTTTTGACGCCTGAGTAATCCTCCAGAAGATCCGGCGTCAGGGTCACCGAGGCCTTGGTGCTGCTCTCTACGTGCTCACGCACCACCTTACGGCAGATCTTGGCGATTTCGCGCTCAAGACCCCGTACACCGGCTTCCCGAGTGTAGTAGCGGATCAGGTCCCGAATGGTCTCTTCCGGCAGTTTCAGTTCGTCCTTGCGCAGACCATTGGCCTTGAGCTGCTTGGGCAGAAGGTAACGCAACGCAATATTGACCTTCTCATCTTCGGTGTATCCGGGAATCCGGATGATCTCCATGCGGTCCAGCAGTGCCGGTGGAATATCCATGGAGTTGGAGGTACACACGAACATCACATCAGAGAGGTCGTAATCGACCTCCAGGTAGTGGTCATTGAACGTATGGTTCTGTTCCGGGTCCAACACCTCAAGCAGAGCCGAGGCCGGATCGCCACGATGGTCCATGCCCATCTTGTCGATTTCGTCGAACAGGAAAAGCGGGTTCTTCACACCCACCTTGGAAAGCTTCTGCAACAACTTGCCCGGCAGCGCGCCGATGTAAGTCTTGCGGTGGCCTCGTATCTCGGCTTCGTCACGCACACCACCCAGCGCCATGCGGGTGTATTTGCGATTGGTGGCCTTGGCGATGGACTGGCCAAGGGAGGTCTTGCCAACCCCGGGAGGCCCTACCAGGCAAAGCACAGGCCCTTTCACCTTCTTGACCCGACTCTGAACCGCCAGATACTCCAGAATACGCTTCTTCACCTCGTCCAGGCCGTAGTGATCCCGGTCCAGGATTTCACGGGCCTTTTCAAGGTCGTGACGAACCCGACTGCGCTTCTTCCAGGGGACCGCCAGCATCCAGTCAATGTAGCCGCGCACCACGGTAGCTTCCGCGGACATCGGAGACATCATCTTGAGCTTGTTCAGCTCTGCTTCGGTTTTCTTCCGGGCCTCTTCCGGCAGACCGGCTTCCTCAAGCTTCTGCTCAAGTTCCTCGAAATCGTTATTACCCTCACCGAGCTGGCCCATTTCCTTCTGGATCGCTTTCATCTGCTCGTTCAGGTAATACTCGCGCTGGCTGCGCTCCATCTGCTTTTTCACACGGCCACGGATGCGCTTCTCCACTTCGATCAGATCAATCTCACCGTCCAGCTTGCCCAGCAGAAGATCAACCCGCTTACGAACGTCCAGAGCTTCCAGCAACTCCTGTTTCTCGGGAATCCGCATCTCCAGATGCGCGGCCATGGTATCGACCAGACGCTCAAGTTCGTGGATACCGGTCAAAGCATTGGAAACCTCAGATGGCACCTTTTTGGACAGCTTCACGTACTTCTCGAATTCGTCCATCAGGGTCTTGGTGAGGACGTCTTCCTCGCGCTCCGGCAAGGATTCCTCATCCATCAGAATGGCCTGGCCGGACAGGTAATCGCCTTCCTCGATGTCAGAAATGCTGGCTCGGGAATTACCCTCTACCAGAACCTTGACGGTGCCATCCGGCAGCCGAAGCATCTGCAGCACCGTCGCCAGGGTGCCCATGGCAAATACATCCTTCGGGCCCGGCTCGTCGGTGGAGGCATCTTTCTGGGCTACCAGCAGGATTTCCTTGCTGCCCTCCATTGCCGCTTCCAGCGCCTGAATGGATTTTTCGCGGCCCACAAACAGCGGAACCACCATGTGCGGGAACACCACCACATCACGCAAAGGAAGCAGCGGGTATTCGTGCACAGTTTCATCAGGTATACGGGTCATGGGGAATCCTCTGACAGTATTTCTTTCAGCATATCACCCAACATTGGGGCGCTGACAAAAATTGCAATCTTTTTACGATGGGAAATATCAGGGAGCAAACGATAAGGGCCTGAGATGAAAAAGGGGCGTTGAACGCCCCTTTTATATCACCCGGTATTCTACGCCCTGTGCCCGCTCAGTCTTCGGGCACCGCCTTGGCGTGATCGCTGCTGGCGTAGATCTTGAAGGGCTCTGAATCGCCCTTGATCACACTCTCGTCGATCACCACCTTGGAGACATCATGCTCAGAGGGAATCTGATACATGGTATCCAGCAGGGTCGCTTCCATTATCGACCGCAGACCACGGGCACCGGTCTTGCGCTCCATGGCTTTTCTGGCCACTGCGCGCAGGGCGTCTTCCCGGAAGTCCAGCTCCACCCCTTCCATATCAAACAGCTTCTGATACTGCTTGGTCAGGGCGTTTTTGGGCTCGGTCAGAATCTGCACCAGTGCTTCTTCATCCAGTTCGGTCAACGTGGCCACCACAGGCAGACGGCCGACGAATTCCGGAATCAGGCCAAACTTCACCAGATCCTCGGTCTCGACTTCGCGAATGATATCGCCAGTGCTCTTGCTGTCGTCCTGGCTCTTGACTGTAGCCGAGAAGCCAATGGAACTGCGCTCAGAGCGTTCCTGGATAACCTTGTCGAGGCCGGCGAAGGCACCGCCACAGATAAACAGGATGTTACCGGTATCCACCTGCAGGAATTCCTGCTGGGGGTGTTTACGCCCACCCTGAGGAGGAACCGAAGCGACAGTACCCTCGATCAGCTTCAGCAAAGCCTGCTGTACACCCTCACCCGATACATCCCGGGTGATGGACGGGTTATCGGACTTGCGGGAAATCTTGTCGATCTCGTCGATGTAGACAATACCGCGCTGGGCCTTTTCGACATCGTAGTCGCACTTCTGCAGCAGTTTCTGGATGATGTTTTCAACATCTTCACCCACATAGCCTGCTTCGGTCAGCGTGGTCGCATCCGCGATGGTAAACGGAACATTCAGCATGCGCGCAAGGGTTTCCGCCAACAGGGTCTTACCGCTACCGGTGGGACCGATCAGCAGAATGTTGCTTTTGCCCAGCTCGACATCACTCTTGCCCTCGCCGTAGCGAAGGCGCTTGTAGTGGTTATACACCGCTACAGACAGAACGACCTTGGCGCGATCCTGGCCAATAACATATTCATTCAGAGTCTCACGGATCTCTGCCGGCGTGGGCAGCCGGTCGCTGGCCTCCTCCGGGGCGTTCTCCTGAATCTCTTCCCGGATAATGTCATTGCACAGATCAACGCACTCGTCGCAGATGAACACCGAGGGCCCTGCAATGAGCTTACGGACTTCATGCTGGCTCTTTCCACAAAACGAGCAGTAGAGCAACTTGCCGTTATCGTCGCCTCTGCCGTTTCTTTCATCTGCCATTGAAATACCTCTGTTCTTCGTTGGCCGGTGTCATCAGTGTGTACGCCGGCCGGTAGTGATGCGATGACTTTCAGTATTATTTATTCGATACGCGCTTATCAAGTATTGTATCGATCAACCCGTACTCTTTGGCCTGGGCAGGATCCATGAAATTATCACGGTCGGTATCCCGGGCGATGGTCTCGATGTCCTGACCGGTGTGCTCCGCCAGCAGCTCGTTGAGCGTGTTGCGGATTTTCAGGATCTCACGGGTATGGATCTCGATGTCCGTCGCCTGCCCCTGATAGCCGCCCAGCGGCTGGTGAATCATTACACGGGAGTGCGGCAGGCAGGCACGCTTGCCCTTCGCGCCACCCGACAACAGGAAAGCCCCCATGCTGGCTGCCTGGCCGATGCAAAGCGTTGCTACGTCCGGCTTCACGAACTGCATGGTGTCGTAAATGGACATGCCAGCGGAAACAGAGCCACCCGGACTGTTGATATAAAGGTGGATGTCCTTGTCCGGATTTTCGGATTCCAGGAACAGCAACTGGGCAACCACGAGGTTTGCCATGTGATCTTCAACCGGGCCAACCAAAAAGATCACCCGCTCCTTGAGCAGACGGGAATAAATGTCGAACGAACGTTCGCCGCGCGCCGTCTGTTCAATAACAATCGGCACCAGGCCTGAGCTGGTTATCATTGTAGGGCCATCAAACGGTTTCTGCGTCATGTGCGCCTGAACTCCTTATGGACAATGGTTTGGACTCCTGCTTCAACGGGAGCCCGCTGTATTCCGGTACCCCATATACTCTGCCAGCAGATCGCCCAGATGAAAACAGCCGGACACGCCGGCTGCTTCCAGAACACGGCACCGGGCCAGAGCCCGGCGGCCATCAGCGCTGGGGCTGACCGGCCTGCACCGCTTCCTCGTACTTCATCTTCTTCTCTTTTACCTTGGCCGCGCCAAGCACAAATTCAACCACGGCATCTTCCAGTACAGAAGACTCAACCTGAGCCTTCTGATCCGGGTTGCTGTTGAAGTGTGCAACAACCTCGTCCGGCTGTTCATACGTAGAAGCGATCTCCTGGATCTTTTCTTCCACTTTCGCTTCGTCAGCCTTCAGGTCATTTTTCTTGACCACTTCCTGGAACAGCAGACCGGTCTTCACACGACGCTTCGCCTGCTCTTCGAAGATTTCCTTCGGCAATTGCTGGAAATCCACCTGCCCGCCAAAGCGCTGAACGGCGTCCTGACGCAGGCGATCAATTTCCTGGTCAACCAGAGCCGCAGGTACTTCCAGCTCGGTGGTCTCCAGCAGACCATCTACAACGTCGTTCTTGACCTTGTTGGATACTGCCTGCTTGAGCTCGCGCTCCATGTTCTTCTTCACTTCCTCGCGGAAAGCGGCTTCGTCTTCAGCTTCGATGCCGAAACGCTTGAAGAATTCCTGATCCAGCTCCGGCAGCTGCGGCTCTTCTACCTTGTGGATAGTGATAGCGAACTTGGCATCTTTACCCGCGAGGTCTTCGTTGTGGTAGTCCTCAGGGAAAGTGACGTCGATTTCCAGCTCTTCGCCGGCTTTACCGCCCACGATGCCTTTCTCGAAACCGGGGATCATCTGGCCAGAGCCCAGGGTCAGACGATGGCCTTCAGCAGAGCCACCTTCGAATTCTTCCCCGTCGATAGAGCCTTTGAAGTCGATAGTCACAATGTCCTTGTTCTTGGACTTGCGCTTGACTTCTTTCATGGTGGCCTGCTGGCGACGCAGGTTATCGATCATATTGTCGATATCCTTGTCGGCAACTTCAGACACCGGCTTCTCAACGTTGATCTTGCTCAGATCACCCAGCTCAATTTCCGGCAGAACCTCAAAAATCGCGACAAACTCGAGATCCTTGCCTTCTTCCATGGTCTTCGGCTCCAGCTTGGGCCAGCCAGCCGGATTGATATCCTGCTCCTGCAGCGCCTTGATGTAGTTGTCGCGCATAGCCTCGCCAACCACTTCCTGGCGGATGCTGTCACCAAAACGACGCTTGACCACGCTCATGGGAACCTTGCCAGGGCGGAAACCGTTCAGGCGCACGGTGCGAGCAGTTTCCTGCAGGCGTTTCTGAACCGCCTGGTCGATTTCCTGGGCGGGCACACCAATCGTCATGCGACGCTCGATGTTGGAGGTCGTTTCAACAGACACTTGCATGGAAGTTCCTCAAATTACAGATTCTGTAGGTGAATGAAAATTAAACCAAAATCCCGGCAGGAGCAGCTCACCCCAAAGGGACGCAAAATTAAAAGCCGGTAGTTTATCACGGTTTGCCCCGCCGAGAGAATCACCCGGCCACCCTGAATATGGGTTTGAGACGCGCATAACAACGCGATACGGAAACACAATGGGGACAAATCAGAAAAAAGAAAGGGTGGTGCGAGAGGAGAGACTTGAACTCTCACGGGTTGCCCCGCTGGAACCTAAATCCAGTGCGTCTACCAATTCCGCCACTCTCGCATATCCGGCGTCGCTCTGAACCATAACAAGGAATCAGGGTACGCGGAAACAAACAAGGGGAAAAGTGGGGTGGACGAAGGGGTTCGAACCCTCGACCGCAGGAGTCACAATCCTGAGCTCTACCAACTGAGCTACGTCCACCACATCAGGGAGGTGCCATCCGGCACGCTACTGCTAACATCAACTTTGCTGGTTCGGCGAGTCCGGTACCAATCTGCGATTAACGAGATGGCGCGCCCGGCAGGACTCGAACCTGCGACCATCCGCTTAGAAGGCGGATGCTCTATCCAGCTGAGCTACGGGCGCTTGACCGTTCGCCCACCTGAATATCCAGAAAGTGGTCGGGGTAGAGAGATTCGAACTCCCGACATCCTGCTCCCAAAGCAGGCGCGCTACC
>NZ_DIHV01000109.1:0-7772 GCF_002420325.1 Marinobacter sp. UBA5687 | reverse complement strand
TACCAGACTGCGCTATACCCCGTTAACTGAACAACAAGTGCCTCAGCAAAGTTGGCGCGCATATTACCGGCGCCGATCGCGTCCGTCAACACGGAATTGAAAATTCCTTGCCGAGACAGCCTTATAAGAGACCACCCGAAACCGGAGGAGTTCCTGACTACCCCTCCACATTGGCGTTGACCCTGAAGCATGAGACAATGCCCGGCCTTCACTTTCTTACGCCCAAACCGACAAGACGGAAACATGAGCGCCAAACTGATTAATGGAAAAGAAATTGCTGCCCAGGTCCGGCAACAGGTGGCCGCCGGGGTCGAAGCCAGAAAACAGAAGGGCCTGAGAGCGCCCGGGCTGGCCGTGGTACTGGTTGGTCACGATCCGGCCTCCCAGGTATACGTTGGCAACAAACGCAAGGCCTGCGAACAGGCAGGCATCCTGTCACTGTCCTATGATTTGCCGGAAGACACCTCCCAGGCGGCACTGGAAGCACTGGTCGACGAGCTGAATGAAAACCCCGCCGTCGACGGCATACTGGTTCAATTGCCCCTGCCCTCACACCTGGACGCGGACCCGATTCTGGTAAAGATACGCCCCGACAAAGATGTAGACGGCTTTCACCCCTACAACATCGGCCGCCTGATGCAACGCAAGCCTACCCTGCGCCCTTGCACACCGGCAGGTGTCATCACTCTTCTGGACTCCATTGGAACCCCCTATAAAGGCCAGCATGCGGTTATTGTGGGCGCCTCCAACATCGTCGGTCGCCCCATGAGCATGGAACTGCTGCTCAAGGGCGCCACAACAACGGTATGTCATCGGTTTACCGACAACCTCGAGAAATTTGTCGGGGAAGCCGACATCCTGGTGGCCGCAGTGGGCAAACCGGGCATTATCAAGGGCGAGTGGGTCAAACCGGGCGCCACCGTCATTGATGTGGGTATCAACCGGATGGATGATGGCAAGCTCTGTGGCGATGTCGATTTTGACGCTGCAGCAGAGCGTGCGGCTTACATCACCCCGGTACCGGGCGGCGTTGGCCCCATGACCATTGCTACCCTGCTAGAAAACACCCTGTACGCCGCGGACGTGCTGCACGCCGACACCTAACGCGGCATTCTTCGCATTTTTCGTTAAAGGGCACAGGCCCAACAAAAAACCCCGCCGAAGCGGGGTTTTTTATTAGCGGGCGTTTTACTGCCCGTATTTGGCCTTGGCCTTCTGACGATAGGCGTGCAGCAGCGGCTCAGTGTAGCCGGCCGGCTGTTCGCGCCCCTTCAGAACCAGATCTACAGCGGCCTGGAAGGCGATGCTGTCATCAAAGTTCGGAGCCATGTTGCGGTATGCCGCATCACCAGCGTTCTGTTTATCAACAACCGCAGCCATGCGCTTCATGGTTTCCATGATCTGCTCTTCAGAGCAGATGCCGTGGTACAACCAGTTGGTCAGCAACTGCGAAGAAATACGCAGTGTCGCACGGTCTTCCATCAGGCCCACATCGTTGATGTCAGGCACCTTGGAGCAGCCCACACCCTGGTCGATCCAGCGTACAACGTAGCCAAGGATACCCTGGGCGTTGTTGTCCAGTTCCTGCTGAATGTCTTCGGCGCTCAAGGAGGACGGATCCTCCATCACCGGCACAGTCAGGATGTCGTCCAGAGACGCGCGCTGACGGTTAGCCAGCTCTTTCTGCACATCAAACACGTTCACCTGGTGGTAATGAGTGGCATGCAAGGTAGCGGCTGTCGGAGACGGAACCCAGGCGGTGTTGGCACCAGCTTTCGGATGACCGATCTTGGCCTCCAGCATGCCTGCCATCAGATCCGGCATGGCCCACATACCCTTACCAATCTGGGCAACGCCAGACAGACCGGCTTCCAGGCCGATGTCCACGTTCCACTGCTCGTAGGCGTTGATCCAGGCAGCCTGCTTCATCGGGCCCTTACGGATGAAGGGACCCAATTCCATGGAGGTGTGAATCTCGTCACCAGTACGATCCAGGAAGCCAGTATTGATAAACACAGTGCGCTCTTTGGCAGCATGGATACAGGCTTTCAGGTTCACAGTGGTGCGGCGCTCTTCGTCCATGATGCCCACTTTCAGGGTGAAGCGCGGCAGACCGAGAGCGTCTTCAACACGACCGAAGAATTCATTGGTGAACGCCACTTCTTCAGGGCCATGCTGCTTGGGCTTAACAATGTACACAGAACCCTTGGTGCTGTTCTGGAATTTGCCGTCGCCCTTCAGGTCGTGGATGGCGATCAGGGAAGTCACCAGGCCGTCCATCAGGCCTTCAGGAATTTCGCTACCATCCTTCAGCAGAATGGCCGGATTGGTCATCAGGTGACCAACGTTACGAACGAACAGCAGGCTGCGGCCCTTTAGGGTCAGCTCACTGCCATCAGCGCCTGTGTAGGTGCGGTCGCCATTCATGCGGCGAGTCATCATCTGGCCGCCCTTCTCGAAGGACTCTTCCAGATCGCCTTTCATCAGTCCGAGCCAGTTCTTGTAGGCGACAACCTTGTCATCGGCATCTACCGCAGCAACGGAGTCTTCGCAGTCCATGATGGTGGTCAGGGCCGATTCCATCAGAACGTCTTTAACGTGGGCACCGTCATCCTTGCCGATCGGATGGCTGGCATCAATCTGGATTTCGAAATGCATGCCGTTTTTCACCAGCAGAACGCCAGTGGGGGCATCGGCAGCGCCGGTGTAACCCACAAAACCGGCCTCGTCTTTCAGACCGGTCACGTCACCGTTCTGAAGTTTAACCGCCAGCTTGCCGCCGTCGATGTAGTATTTTGCGGCGTCTTTATGGCTACCGGAAGCCAGAGGCGCAGAGCCATCCAGCAGGTTGCGGGCCCACTCAATAACCTTGGCGCCACGAACCGGGTTGTAGCCACGACCCTTCTCAGCACCGTTTTCCTCAGAAATAGCATCGGTACCGTACAGGGCATCGTACAGGCTACCCCAGCGAGCGTTAGCCGCGTTCAGGGCGAAACGGGCATTCATGACCGGCACAACCAGCTGCGGGCCGGCCATGGTGGCGATTTCCGGATCCACATTGGAGGTGGAGATTTTGAAATCCGCCGGCTCATCTACCAGGTAGCCGATGTCTTTCAGAAACGCCTTGTACTCGGCCATGTCCAGTTTCTGGCCCTTGTGCTCGCGGTTCCAGGTATCCATTTTTTCCTGGATTTCGTCACGCTTGAGCAGCAGCTCGCGATTGCGCGGAGCGAGCTCGTTCACGATCTTGTCGAACTCGGCCCAGAACTTGTCAGCGTCAATACCGGTGCCCGGAATCGCTTCGTTATTTACAAAATCGTACAGATTCTTGGCGATCTGGATGCCGCCAACTTGAACGCGTTCTGTCATCGTTGCTTGCCTCAATGGGTTTGTAGTTCCCGACTCCCCTGATGGCGCCTGAAAGCGCGGGGACGTTCTGATTAGAGCGCCGCATTGTACGTGAAATTCCCTACAAGGTCATTCCCACCGGTACAATGCGACATTGCGCGAATCAACTCAGTCCTGGCTCCGGCGCCAGGTGGTTCCTTCACGGCTATCATCCAGGATAATGCCCTTCTCCAGCAGATCATCGCGAATGCGATCAGCCTCCGCAAAGTCTTTGGCTTTGCGGGCATCGGCACGGGCCTGAATCATGGCCTCGATGTCCTCGGCGGTCAGCTCACTGCCGGTATCCGCCTGAAAGAAGGCTTCCGGGTTCTGCTGCAGCAGACCGAGCACAGCACCCAGCCGCACCAGAACGGCCGCGCTGCGCTTGGCGGCTTCTTCATCACCTTCCCGGCGGTAATGATTGATGTCATTCGCCACTGCATGCAGCACGGCAATGGCGCCAGCAGTATTGAAATCATCATCCATGACCTCGGCAAAACGACGGTCGTGGTCCGTTTCCGCTACATCCGCTTCTTTCGCCGGCACGATACCCCGCAGGGCATGATAGAGCTTGGTCAAGGTTCGCCCGGCCTCCGCCAGGTTGTCTTCGGAGTAATCCACCTGGCTGCGGTAGTGGCTGGACACCAGGAAATAGCGAACCACTTCCGCCGGGTACTTTTCCAGAATCTCGCGAATGGTAAAAAAGTTGCCCAGCGACTTGGACATCTTTTCCTTGTTCACCCGAATGGCGCCAGCATGCATCCAGGTGTGCACAAAGGTGTGGCCAGTGGCACATTCTGACTGGGCGATTTCGTTTTCATGGTGAGGGAACAGCAGATCCGGCCCGCCACCGTGAATATCGAAGGTATCACCCAGGCACTTGGTGGACATGGCGGAACACTCAATATGCCATCCGGGGCGCCCTTCGCCCCACGGCGACTGCCAGCTCACCTCGCCTGGCTTGGCGGCCTTCCAGAGCGCAAAGTCCGCAGGGCTGCGCTTGGCTTCCTGCACATCCACTCGAGCACCGGCTACCAGATCTTCCAGCTTTTTCTTGCTCAGTTTGCCGTAATCCGGGAAAGACTCCACGGCAAAGTACACGTCGCCATTATCGGCAGCGTAGGCGTGGCCACCGGCGATCAGCTTCTGGATCATGGCAATGATGTCGTCGATAAAGGCAGTCGCCCGAGGCTCATCATTGGGTGACAGCACGCCGAGCTTCGCCTCATCCTCGTGCATGGCCCGGATCATCCGGTCGGTCAGGTCGGTATACACCTCACCGTTTTCATCCGCCCGGCGCAGGATCTTGTCGTCGATATCGGTAATGTTCCGCACGTAGTGTACGTCGTATCCGCGATGCCGCAGGTACCGAGTCACTACGTCAAACGCCACCAGCACCCGGGCATGGCCCAGATGGCAATAGTCGTAGACAGTCATGCCGCACACGTACATACGAACCTTGCCAGGCTCCAGGGTTTTGAACGCTTCCTTTTGCTGTGTCAGCGTATTGTAGATACGCATTACTTGCCTCCCTTACCCCAGGAATCCCGCAGCGTTACGGTACGATTGAACACCGGCTTGCAAGCTTTTTCAGTCAGTTCCTGGTCGCAGAAAAAGTATCCCTCGCGCTCGAACTGGTACGGCAGATCGGTGCGGGGCTGAGCCAGACTTTTCTCAACGCGGGCACCTTTGAGAACGACCAGAGATTCCGGGTTCAGATGATCCAGAAAATCGCCTTCCTTGTCGCTGTCCGGAGACTCGTGGTTGAACAGGCGGTCGTACAGATTGATATCCGCCTCCACGCTGTCGCTGGCCGACACCCAGTGAATCACGCCGTTGGGTTTGTAGCCCTCTGGGTTCACGCCCAGGGTATTCGGGTCGTATTCGCACTTGAGCTCGACAATCTCGCCGCTGTCATCACGCACAACTTCTTTGCAGGTCATCACGTAACCACCGCGCAGCCGCACCGCCTGTTCCGGGGCCAGCCGCTTCCACTTGCGTGGCGGCTCTACCTCGAAATCTTCCCGGTCAATAAACAGGGTCTGACTCCAGGTCACTTCCCGCTCGCCCATATCCGGATTCTGCGGATGCACCGGCAAAGTCAGGGTCTCCGTCTGGTCAGCCGGATAGTTGGTCAGGGTGACCTTGAGCGGACGCATCACGCACATGGCCCGGGGCGCACGGTTGTTCAGATCTTCCCGGATAGCGTGCTCCAGCATACCGACATCCACGGTGCCGCCGGCCTTGTTCACACCAATCATGTCACAGAAGCTGCGAATGGATTCCGGGGTATAACCGCGGCGGCGCATGCCGGAAATCGTCGGCATCCGGGGATCGTTCCAGCCGTCCACCACGTTTTCATCCACCAGCCGCTTCAGTTTGCGCTTGCTGGTAATGGTGTAGTTCAGGTTCAGCCGGGCAAATTCGATCTGGCGCGGATGACAGGGGATGGTGATGTTGTCCAGCACCCAGTCATACAGCGGCCGGTGATCCTCGAATTCCAGGGTACACAGGGAATGGGTAATCCCTTCCAGAGCATCGGAGATCGGATGGGTAAAGTCGTACATCGGATAGATGCACCACTTGCTGCCGGTCTGGTGATGATCCGCGTAGCGAATCCGGTACAGAATCGGGTCCCGCAGATTGATATTCGGGGATGCCATATCAATCTTGGCCCGCAACACCAGCTCACCGTTCTGGAACTTGCCGTCGCGCATATCCCGGAACAGCTGAAGGCTCTCCTCTACCGGGCGATCCCGGTACGGGCTGTTCTTGCCGGGCTCTTTCAGCGAACCCCGATATTCAGCCATCTGCTCCGCATTCAGGGCACAGACATAGGCCTTATCTTTCTGAATGAGCTCTTCGGCAAAGGCATAGAGCTGATCAAAGTAATCCGACGCGTAACACACCTCGCCGGCCCACTCATAGCCCAGCCACTCCACGTCCTGCTTGATGGCGTCGATATACTCCTGGTTTTCCTTTTCCGGGTTGGTGTCGTCAAAGCGCAGGTTGCACTCACCGTTAAAGGTTTCGGCAATGCCGAAGTTCAAACAGATCGATTTGGCATGACCAATGTGCAGATAGCCATTGGGCTCCGGGGGGAAGCGGGTGACCACCTTGCCGGTGTGCTCCCCTTTGGCGATGGCGTCTTCAATCAGGCTCTGGATAAAGTTGTGGGCTTTCTTCGACTCGGCGCTCATACAATCTCTGTTAACAGGGAATGAATCATGGGAGCTGTCCGGATGCTCCGTTTAAACCGCCTATTATACTCACAAATCCACGCCGGACTCATGCACCGGACGAAACTCTTGAGTACAATAGCCACTTTCAACATTCCGATCCCAAAACACAGGAAACCCTGATGATTCTGCTGCAGACAAACTTCGGTGATATCAAGCTGGAACTGGACTACGAGAAAGCCCCGGAAACCGCTAAAAACTTCGAACAATACGTTCGCGACGGTTTCTATGATGGCCTGATTTTTCACCGCGTTATCAGCAACTTCATGATTCAGGGCGGCGGCTTTGAGCCTGGCATGACGCCGCGCAAAACCCGCGAACCTATCCAGAACGAGGCTGACAACGGCCTGAGCAACATGGTCGGCACCATTGCCATGGCCCGCACCATGGACCCCCACTCCGCCACCGCCCAGTTCTTCATCAACGTTGAGAACAACGGTTTTCTGGACCACACCGCCAAGAACGCAGAGGGCTGGGGCTACTGCGTATTCGGCAAGGTGGCCGAGGGCATGGAGACCGTCAACAAGATCCGCGCCGTTCGCACCACCATGCGCGCCGGCCACCAGGACGTCCCGTTTGAGGACGTAGTGATTGAAAAAGCCGAGGTTCTGGAGGACGCGTGACCACGCTGTTTATCTCGGATCTGCACCTGGAAGAGTCGCGCCCGGATATTACGGGTGCGTTTCTGACCTTCCTCAGAGAAAAAGCCTTGGGCGTTGAGCGTCTATACATTCTTGGCGACTTTTTTGAAGCCTGGATTGGAGATGACGAGCGCACACCGCTGCAGGAACAGGTGGCGGCGGCCTTGCGGGAGGTGCGGGACACAGGCACCGACATTTACCTGATGCACGGCAACCGGGACTTCCTCATTGGCGAAGACTTCTGCGCGCGCGCCGGCGCCACTCTGCTGGATGATCCGACGGTAGTGGATCTGTATGGCACACCTGCCCTACTGATGCACGGTGACAGCCTGTGCACGGCCGATGTGGAATATCAGAAGTTCCGGACCAATATGCGTAACCCGCAAACCGTGAAAATGCTGCTCGCCCGCCCACTCAAAGACCGTCAGCTGATGGCACGGCAACTGCGGGAAATCTCCATGGCGAAGAATCAGGGCAAGGCTGAGACCATCATGGATGTGACCCC
>NZ_DIHV01000021.1:0-16529 GCF_002420325.1 Marinobacter sp. UBA5687 | reverse complement strand
GCCCGCCAGCATGCGCAGCAGGGTGGATTTGCCAGAGCCGGAGCCACCCAGAAGAGCAAAGATCTCGCCCTTGTGGATGTCCAGGCTGACGTCGTCGACCGCCAAGGTGCTGTCGAAGCTCTTGGAAATGCCTTTGATGCTGAGGAGCACCTCCGCTTGCGCGGAGGTGTTGTTGGTTACGGCCACCGTCAGCGACCGGATTTCACGCTGGTCCAGGTGCGAGTCATCAGGCGCTGGGCGTCCTGTGGCCGACCTTCCATCACGTACAGTTTCTTCAGCACTTCCTCGGTGGGATAAATGCTGGTGTCACTCAGGATTTCCGGGTCGACGAACTCGTCAGCCGCCTTGTTCGGGTTGGCGTACCACACGTAGTTGGTGACGTCCGCGATGATTTCCGGGCGCATCAGGAAGTTCATCAGCTTGTGGGCATTTTCCACATTCGGTGCGCCGGCCGGAATGGTCATCATGTCAAACCACAGCACCGCACCCTCTTTGGGGATGGTGTAGCGGATCACGTTGCCGTTTTCGGCTTCTTCAGCACGGGCAGCGGCCTGCAGGATGTCGCCGGAATAGCCGGCGGCCACGCACAGGTCACCGTTGGCCAGGTCGCCAATGTAGCGGGAAGAATGGAAGTAGGTGATATTCGGGCGCACGGCCTTGATCACTTCACCGCCTTTCTTGATGTCGTCGGCGTTGTTGCTGTTCGGGTCCAGGCCGATGTAGGCCATTGCAGCACGAACCATCTCTTCGCCGGAATCCAGCATGGCAATGCCACAGCCACCCGCGGCCAGTTTGCCGGTCACTTCCGGATCAAACACCAGGGCCCAGGAGTCGGTAGGGGCGCTGTCGCCCAGGATTTCCTGGATGCGGCCTTCGTTGTAGCCATAGCCGTTGGTGCCCCACAGGTACGGCAGGGAGAACTGGCTGCCCGGGTCAATCTTTTCCAGATCGTCCATCAGATCCGGGTTCAGGTTGGCCATGTTCGGCAGCTTGCTGTGGTCCAGCGCTACGAACGCCTTGGCAGAAATCTGCTTGGCTACGTAGTGGTTGGAGGGCACCACCAGGTCATAACCGGAACGGCCAGACAACAGGGCCGCTTCCAGCACCTCGTTGCTGTCATATACGTCGTAGACAACCTTGATGCCGGTTTCTTCGGTGAACTTCGCCAGGGTGTCCTCGGCGATGTAGTCAGACCAGTTGTAGACACGCACTTCCTCGGCTGCAAAAACCGAAGAGGCACCCAGAGACATAGCAACAGCGGCGGCAAGCGCCTGTGGCTTACACAACTTCAACATTGGATGGTGTCCCTCACTTAAAAGGGATGGATACAAAACGTGCAGGACGCACGCGGTGTTGTGCAGGTCTGCTGAGGGTGGCCGGAGGTGGCAGGTGTTTGCGAAAACACCGGGGTGCCGCCTTTTGACTCCTCAAAGGAGCCTCTGGCGCACTCCGGATTATCTCTGGCCTTCAGAGCGGTTCACAATCAAGGCGCGACTTTGCAGGAAGGCTGGTTGCCTTTCAAAAAGTCGCAACGCGGAGTGTGGATCGCTCTGCAGGCCCCGAAGGGCGGGCTCTAAGGGCTTCATCTGCGGTGTTGCAGCTCTTGCCAAGGGCTTCGGCCATTGGCTGCGAACTGCGCCTTGCATCTGAAGCCCTTAGAGCTCGCAGAGATAATTCGGAGTGCGTCAGAGGCTCCTTAGGGCTTATCCTGGAAACGGTGGTGGGGAATCCGACCGTATTCGCGCGATATTTATCATGAGAATACGGTCTGCGCTACAAAATTTTTACCGGATGGAGTGGGTGCTTGTGCGTATCCTTGTCGCTGATGCTCAGTGCCGCGCTGTGTGGCGGTAATCCGTGGGCGACTTCCCCATCACTTTTTTGAACAGTCGAGAAAAGTAATAGGCATCGTCATAGCCCAGTTGCCTGCTGATATCGGCGAAGCTCTGGCTGGTGGTATCCAGCAACTCACAGGCCCGTTCCACTTTGAGATGCAGGAAGTGCTGGATTGGCGAGGTGCCGGTCTGCTCCCGGTACCGGGTGGCGAAGTGAGCCGGCGACAGGCCGGAAAGCTCGGCCAGCTGATTCAGGGTCAGGCGTTCCTCCAGATGCTCCCGCATGAAGCTGTGCAGGGAGTCCAGCTCGGCCTGCCGGGCCTGGCTGGTTTCGTCGGCGTTGATGGGCACGGCGGCCAGCAACTGTCGTAGCCGATTGCTGGCGTGGATCAACCCACGGGCCCGGAAGCCCGTCTGCCGTACCGACAGCAGGCCGTTGAAATCCACCAGTAACCGGGGCTGTCTGCCCAGATGCCGGATGCGGGTGCTGTCATCAAAGCCCATGTACTGACCGAAGTCTTCGGCCAGCGGGCCGGTGTAGTGCACCCAGTGAATGGTCCATGGATTGTCCGGGTCCGCCGTGTAGCGGTGACTGACGCCGGCCGGCAGCAGCAAAAGGTCGCCGGCGGTCACGGTATAGGGCTCGCCTGCAACGTTCAGAAAAGCCTTGCCATCGGTGCAATAGATCAAAAGATTGTCACGATGGTGTTCCCGATGCATGTGATGGCCCGCCGCCCGCCGGTAATGGCCGAAGGCCAGCGGGTACAGCTCTCGGGTTAGTGGGTGGTGCGCCAGTTGGCGGACGATGGGCTCCGGAATCACATAGCGAACGCTGTCCGTAGGAACAGGCCACTGGGAGGTTTGCGCGGATGGCTTGGTGTCTTGATGACTGGTCATCGAAAAATAATCCATCATGGGCGAAACTTAGTCAATCATCAGGCGGCAAGGAGCGTGCTAGTCTTTTGGAAAATCATCGCCAGGTCCGTTTCGTTATTCAGCGGGCCACGGCACTCCCGGACAACAACAAACAGGGACCATCCTCATGAAAAAAGTACCTCAGTTTATTGCTGGTGAATTTGTTCAGAGCCAGACCCAGAACTGGATCGACGTGACCAACCCAGCCACGAACGAAGTCATCGCCCAGGTGCCCTGCGCCACGGCAGACGAAATGCGCAAGGCCATCGACAACGCCGGCGAAGTGTTCAAAAGCTGGAAGGAAACGCCGGTATCCGAGCGGGCCCGGGTCATGCTGCGTTACCAGGCACTGCTGAAAGAGCACCACGACGAGATTGCCGAAATCCTGTCCCAGGAAACCGGCAAGACCTTTGACGACGCCAAGGGCGATGTCTGGCGCGGCATCGAAGTGGTAGAGCATGCCGCCAACGTGGCGTCCATGATGATGGGCGAGACCGTTGAAAACGTCGCGCGGGAAGTGGATACCCACTCGTGGATCCAGCCGTTGGGCGTTTGCGCCGGCATTACCCCGTTCAACTTCCCGGCCATGATTCCCCTGTGGATGTTCCCCATGGCCATCGCCTGCGGTAACACCTTTGTACTGAAACCGTCCGAGCAGGATCCGCTCACCCCGATGCGCCTGGCGGAACTGTTCGAAGAAGCCGGTGCGCCCAAGGGCGTTCTGCAGGTGGTGCACGGTGCCAAGGAGCAGGTGGATACCCTGTTGAACGATCCGGCCATCAAGGCCATTTCCTTTGTGGGTTCGGTACCGGTCGGCCGTTATATCTACGAAACCGGTACCCGCAACATGAAGCGCGTACAGAGCTTTGCTGGCGCCAAGAACCACATGGTGATCATGCCGGATGCCGACAAGCAGCAGGTGATCAATGCCCTGGTGGGTGCCTCTGTGGGTGCCGCCGGTCAGCGTTGCATGGCTATCTCCGTGGCGGTGTTTGTCGGCGCGGCGCAAGAGTGGATCCCGGAACTGAAGGAAGCCATGGCGAAGGTGCGCCCGGGTGCCTGGAACGACTCCGGTGCCAGCTATGGCCCCGTTATCAGCGGTAAGGCCAAGGAGCGTATCGAAGCCCTGATTGCCACTGGTGAAGCGCAGGGTGCGAAACTGATGCTGGATGGTCGCGGCTGCACCGTGGATGGCCTGCCGGACGGTAACTGGGTAGGGCCCACGCTGTTCAGCGAGGTGACGCCGGAAATGGATATCTATAAAGAAGAAATTTTCGGGCCAGTGCTCACTTGCATGAACGCGAACGACCTTGGCGAAGCCATTGAGCTGATCAACAACAGCCCCTATGGCAACGGCACCTCCATCTTCACCAACCACGGTGGCGCCGCCCGCCGCTTCCAGCACGAGATCGATGTGGGCCAGGTGGGAGTGAACATTCCCATTCCGGTGCCCCTGCCGTTTTTCTCTTTCACCGGCTGGAAGGGTTCTTTCTACGGCGACCAGCACGCTTACGGCAAGCAGGCAGTACGTTTCTACACCGAAACCAAGACCGTGACCTCCCGCTGGTTCAGCTCTGAGGCAACGTCTTCTGAAGCCAACTTCTCCATCCAACTGCGTTAAGGGTGAGAAAGGGAGCTGAACGATGGATTTCAACCTGACGGAAGACCAGCTGGCGTTCCGGGATGCGGCCCGGGCCTTTGCCGAGAAAACCATGGCGCCCTTTGCCGGCCAGTGGGATGTGGATCACACCTTCCCGGTGGAAGTGATGAAAGAAGCCGGCGAGATGGGCTTTATGGGGATTTATACCCCGGAAGCCCTGGGCGGCATGGGCTTGTCCCGCCTGGACACCTCGGTGATTGTGGAAGAGCTGGCCATGGCCTGCCCATCCACGGCTGCCTTCATCACCATTCACAACATGGCCACCTGGATGGTGGCCAGCTTTGCCTCGGACGACCTGAAGCAGGAATTTGTGCCCAGGCTGGCCAGTGGTGAATGGCTGGCCTCCTACTGCCTGACCGAACCCGGGGCCGGCTCCGATGCCGCCAGCCTGCGTACCAGGGCGGTTCGTGACGGCGACAGCTATGTGATCAACGGCAGCAAGATGTTTATCTCAGGCGCCGGCGCCACCGATGTGCTGGTACTGATGGCCCGCACCGGTGATGCCGACAGTGGCGCCAAGGGGATTTCCACCTTCGTGATCCCCGCCAATGCCGAGGGTGTTTCCTACGGTAAGAACGAGGAAAAGATGGGGTGGCACAGTCAGCCAACCCGCATGGTGACCCTGGAAGACGTGCGCATTCCCGCCAGTAACCGCGTTGGTGAGGAAGGTGACGGCTTTGCCATCGCCATGAAAGGGCTGGACGGCGGTCGCCTGAACATCGCCACCTGCTCCCTTGGCGGCGCCCAGGCGGCGCTGCTGCGGGCGCGCAATTACCTGCACGAGCGCCAGCAGTTCGGCAAACCACTGGCAGCCTTCCAGGCGCTTCAATTCAAGCTGGCGGATATGGCCACCAACCTGGTGGCGGCCCGGCAAATGGTGCGCCTGGGTGCCTTCAAGCTGGATGCCGGCGACCCGGAAGCCACCCTGCATTGCGCCATGGCCAAGCGCTTCGCCACCGATGCCTGTTTCGAGGTGGCCAACGAAGCCCTGCAGCTGCACGGCGGCTACGGCTACATTCGGGAATACCCGCTGGAGCGCTATGTGCGGGACCTTCGGGTACACCAGATTCTCGAGGGCACCAACGAAATCATGCGCCTGATTATTGCCCGCCGCATGCTGGAAGACGGCGTTGCCGAAGCCATCCAGTAACCGGCCCCAATCATCAGCACCGGAACAACCAAAGGAATTTACCATGAGCGAACTGATTCAACTGGAAAAGCGCGATCACATTGCGATCCTGACCATCGCCAACCCCCCGGCCAACACCTGGACGGCAGACTCCCTGGCGGCTCTGGAAGCCACCATTGAAGACCTCAACGCAGACCGCAACATCTTCGCGCTGGTGGTCACCGGCCAGGGTGAGAAATTCTTCTCCGCCGGGGCGGACCTGAAAACCTTTGCCGACGGTGACCGTGCCCGGGCCAACGAGATGGCCCAAAAGTTCGGCCAGGCCTTCGCCACGCTGACCGCCTTCCGGGGTGTGTCGATTGCCGCCATTAACGGCTACGCCATGGGCGGTGGCCTGGAATGTGCGTTGTCCTGCGATATCCGCATTGCCGAAGAGCACGCCCAGATGGCGCTGCCGGAAGCCGGTGTTGGCCTGCTGCCCTGCGCCGGCGGTACGCAAAACCTGCCCTGGCTGGTAGGCGAGGGCTGGGCCAAGCGCATGATTCTGTGCGGCGAGCGGGTAGATGCCAGCAAGGCGCTGCAGATTGGCCTGGTGGAAGAAGTGGTGCCGTCCGGTCAAGGCCTGGAAGCCGCCCTGAAGCTAGCCGAAGGCGCCTGCAAGCAGAGCCCGTCTTCCATTGCCCGCTGCAAGCAGCTGGTGATGAGCGCCCGTGATGGCCGCAGCCACACTGATGGCTGGCGCATGGAGCGGGAACTGTTCGTAGAGCTGTTCCACACCGAAGACCAGAAAGAAGGCGTGAATGCGTTCCTCGAGAAGCGCAAGCCGGAATGGAAAAACCGATAAGCCCGGGGCTGCTATGAGCGATCAACCGATGGTATTTGAAGAATGGACCACAAACGGCGGTGGCCGGATTGCGGTCGCCAGGCTGAACAGCCCGCGTAACCTGAATTCGCTGTCTATGGACATGATCCGCCTGCTCAAGCCGCAGCTGCAACGCTGGGCCGACGATGACAGCGTATGCGCGGTCTGGCTGGAAGCTGAGGGCGACAAGGCCTTCTGCGCCGGTGGCGATATCGTGTCCCTGTACCGCAGCATGACCGAGCCGGGAAAGCTGGCTGAAGGCGAGCGGTTCTTCACCGAAGAATACGAGCTGGACTACCAGATTCACACCTACCCCAAACCCATCGTGTGCTGGGGCAATGGCATTGTGATGGGCGGCGGTATTGGCCTGATGGTCGGAGCCTCCCACCGGGTGGTTACCGAGCACTCGAAGCTGGCTATGCCGGAAGTGAGCATCGGCCTGTACCCGGATATCGGCGCCGGCTGGTTCCTGAACCGCATGCCCGGGCGTACCGGAATGTTTCTGGGGCTGACCGGCACCCGCATGAACCCAGCCGATGCGCTGTTTGTGGGCATGGCAGACCGGTTCGTCAGCCACGAACTCAAAGGGCAGGTGATTGATGCCCTGGCCTCCGCCAACTGGCAGGGTTCCAGCGCCCATAGTGTTGTCAGCTCGGTACTGCGCCAGTACGAACAGCAAAGCCGGGAGGCGCTGCCGGCGTCTCCGGTTCGTGATCACTTTGATGATATCCAGCAGGCCACCGATGGCGATTCCCTTGAGCAGGTGGTAGCGCAGCTGAAAGATCTGGGCGGCCGAGAGGGTTGGCTGGGGAAGGCTGTGAAGGGATTGGCGAGCGCCTCACCCACGTCACTGGCCCTGACCTGGAAACACCTGCAGCGCAGCCAGCGGGACAGCCTGAAACAGGTGCTGGATAACGAGCTGGTGATGTCGGTGAACTGCCTGAAGAAGGGCGAGTTTGCCGAAGGCATCCGGGCATTGCTGATCGACAAAGACATGCAGCCCCGCTGGCGTTATGCCTCGCTGGCGGAACTGGACAACGAGTGGATTGAAGCATTTTTCAGCCAGGCGCCCGGGCACTGATAAATCCCGGCGCACTGCTACAAAAACAAGGAGAAGCAAGATGGCGAAGGTAACTTTTATTGGTCTGGGCAACATGGGCGGGCCCATGGCCTCCAACCTGCTGAAGGCGGGGCATGAGGTCACGGTTTTCGACCTGTCCAAACCGGCGGTCGAGGCATTGGTGGCCGAAGGGGCCAGCACTGCGGATTCCGCTAAAGCGGCGACACAGGGCGCCGAGTGCGTGATCACCATGCTGCCGGCGGGCAAGCATGTGGAAGCGGTGTACCTGGGCGAAGACGGTCTGCTGGCAGCCCTGCCGGCGGGCACCCTGGTGATTGACTCCTCCACCATTGCCCCGGAAACCTCCCGGGCGGTGGCAGAAGCCGCCGCGGCAAAAGACCTGGCCTTTATCGACGCGCCGGTATCCGGCGGCGTAGGTGGTGCCACGGCCGGTACGCTGACCTTCATTTGCGGCGGCGAAGTGGCCACCTACAACAAGGCACGGCCGGTTCTGGAAGCCATGGGCAAGAACATCTTCCACGCGGGACCCCACGGTGCGGGGCAGGTCGCCAAGATCTGCAACAACATGATGCTGGCCATCCTGATGGCCGGCACCAGCGAAGCCCTGGCTCTGGGCGTCAAAAATGGCCTGGACCCTGCGGTACTGTCGGAAATCATGAAGCAGAGCTCCGGCGGCAACTGGGCCCTGAACCTGTACAACCCGTGGCCGGGTGTGATGGAAGGGGTGCCGGCATCCCGGGATTACCAGGGCGGTTTCCTGGTGAACCTGATGACCAAAGACCTGGGGCTGGCGTTTGATAACGCGGTCGCCAACCAGGCCTCCATCCCCATGGGTTCCCTGGCCCGAAACCTGTTCCAGCTGCACGCCGGGCAGGGTAACGGTCAGCTGGACTTTTCGAGTATCCTGAGGCTTTACAAACCGGACTGAGCAGTAGAGCCATGCAAGTAACATTCGGGGAGCTGAAGGCTTTCCTTGAAGATCACTTTCCCCAGGGTACCGCCTACGGCACCCTGGAGGAACTGGGGGATGGCTGGGCCGAGATGAAGCTGGAGGTGAACGACGACCATCTGCGCCCCGGTGGAACCGTGTCTGGCCCGGTTATGATGGGGCTGGCAGACGTGGCCATGTATGCCGCCCTGCTGGGCAAAATCGGCCTGGTGCCACTGGCGGTGACCACCAACTTCAACATCAACTTCATGCGCAAGCCCGCCGCCCACGCTGCGGTGTGGGCCCGCGCTACCTTGCTTAAAGTAGGGCGCACGATGGCGGTGGGTGAGGTGTCGATCTATTCCACTGGCATGGAGGAGCCGGTGGCCCATGCCACTATGACGTACTCTATTCCTCCGGAGAAGCATCGGCCCTGAGGCCCCGGCTCAGCTCCGGCGCGAGAGCTTCGGCAATGTACCGATAGCCTTTGATGCCGGGGTGGTAGCCGTCGCTGGCCAACAACCCGGTATCGTCAATAACCGGGTAACGGGTGTAGCGGAAGTTCTGCGGCATCTCGCTGGCCAGTTGCCGGTAGATGTTGTCCAGAAGCCTGGCCCGCCACCCCATCACGTAGCGCAAGGGTGCGGGCAGGGCAGTAAACAGGTGCATGGGCGGCACACTCAGCAGCATCAGGGGTGCCGGATACCGCGCTTGGAGCAACTCTCTCAGGTCCAGCAGTTGCTGGCGGAATCGTTTCCGGGGTGTAAAACCGGTGGTGTCGTTTACCCCCATGCTCAGGATAACTACATCGGCTTCCGGTAAGTCTGTTTGTTCCAGCGCCCGGTTCAGGGCATTCAAACGAATACCGTTAACCCCGAAGGTGTGCCAGGCGATGGTTTGCCCGGTTCCCTTATGAAGCTCCCGTGCCAGCTGGCTGGCCAGGCCCTGATCGTGGGTTTGGGCGCCCACGCCGGCTGCGGTGGATTCGCCAATCACCAGGATGCACCGGGCGGGCTCGCCCTCACCATATTGCCCGAACGGAGATCCGGAGGCCTCCGGCAGCCGTGGCGTGGTTTGACGAGTGCGCATACCCTGATACAGCAACACCGGAAAGAGCACAGCCGTGGTCAGCCAGAATGGAAGATGCATTGCGTAGATCCCGGGTTTAGTGGAGCAGAATGGTTCTGGTATCGGCGATATTAGTCGCAAGGTTCGCAGCGGGGCCCTTAACGTTCAACCGCTCATGGCCTGTCCCACTTTAGAGCCGTTGTGGCGTTTGAGCTGGCCGCAGATCCAGCCGCCGGTCGCCACCAGTTTCTCCAGGTCGACACCGGTTTCTATACCCAGCCCATTTAACAGGTAGAGCACGTCTTCAGTGGCCACATTGCCGGAGGCGCCCTTCGCATAAGGACAACCGCCCAGGCCTGCCACCGAGGCATCGATTACGCTGACGCCTTCTTCCAGTACCGCATACAGATTGGCCAGGGCCTGGCCGTAGGTGTCGTGGAAGTGGGCCGCCAGCTTATTCATAGGAATATGGGCGGCTACGGCCTCCAGCATGCGCCTGGCTTTCAGCGGTGTGCCTACGCCGATGGTGTCGCCCAGGGAAATCTCATGGCAGCCCATGTCGTACAGGGCCTTGGCGACGCTGGCGACCTGCCCTGGCTCAATGTCACCCTCATAGGGGCAACCCATCACCGTCGACACGTAGCCGCGCACCGGAATGCCGTGCTTGCGGGCTGCTTCCACCACGGGAGCGAAGCGGTCCAGGCTTTCGGCGATACTGCAGTTGATGTTCTTTTGGGTAAAGCTTTCGGAGGCGGCGCCGAACACCGCAACTTCGTAGGCTCCGGCCGCCAGGGCATTTTCGAAGCCTTTGAGGTTGGGGGTGAGGGCAGAGTAGCGCACGCCGGCCTTTCGAGTGATGCCGGCCATGACCTCGGCGGCATCACCCATTTGTGGCACCCATTTGGGGGAGACAAAGCTGGCGGCTTCGATGTGGGTAAGGCCGCAGTCGGCCAGCCGGTCGATCAGCCCGGTTTTGATGCTGGTAGCAATCACCGGGCCGGGTTCGTTCTGCAGGCCGTCCCGGGGGCTCATTTCCACCAGTCGGACACGTTTCGGGAAGGCCATTACTCAGTCTCCTCAATCTCGATGGCGATCAACTCCGCCCCTTCGGATACCTGGTCGCCCTGGGCAAAGAACACCTCGCTGACGGTGCCATCGGCCGGGGCTTTGATGGCGTGCTCCATCTTCATGGCTTCCATGATTACGAGAGTCTGGCCGGCGGTGACCTTATCGCCAGCCTGCACCTGCACCGCCACAATGGCACCGTTCATGGGGGCAGAGAGGCTGCCGTCGCCGGCCAGGTCTTCGGTTTCCCAGCGTTCACGGTAGAGCTTGCAGGTGATGCTGTTGCCTTCGTGGAACAACACCAGTTCGTCGTTGTGCAGGTTGCCGTACACGCACAGGCGGTGGCCATTGATGACCGCTTGCAGGTAATCGTCCTGCAGGCTGGCCTGCAGGGTATAGCGGTTGTCGCCGAGGGTTATCTGATAGCCGTGATCCTGCTCAAGAACCCTTAGTTCAACCACCTCCTCGCCCACCTGCAGGGCCAGGGGTTCGGCGTAGTCGGAATTCAAGCGCCAGCTGTTCTGCCGGCCGAAGGGCGACCAGGGGTCTGTGCTGACCACTTCACGGGACTTGCGGTGTTCCAGGAGAAAGCCGGCAGCCAACACAAGAACCTTGCCGGTATCCGGGCCGGAAGCGGGAAACAGCAGCTCGCGGTGGTCATCAATGAAACCGGTGGTCAGCTCGGCCTGGCGAAAGGGTTCGGCATCGGCCAGGGCGTGCAGGAAGCGGATGTTGGTTTTTACCCCGGCAATGCGGTACTGCTCCAGGGCCTGCACCATGCGGTTGATGGCCTGTTCCCGGGTTTCGTCCCACACGATGAGCTTGGCGATCATCGGGTCGTAGTGGATGCTGATCTCGTCCCCTTCGGTAACGCCGGTATCCACCCGCACGTGGGCGGATTCTTCCGGGGTGCGCAGGTAACGCAGGGTGCCGGTGGCAGGCAGGAAGTCCTGGTCCGGATCTTCGGCGTAGATGCGCGCTTCCAGGGCGTGGCCGCGGGTTTTCACCTGTTCCTGGGCCAGCGGCAGGGGCTCACCCCAGGCCACTTTCAGCTGCCATTCCACCAGGTCTTGCCCGGTGACCATTTCGGTAACCGGGTGTTCCACCTGCAGGCGGGTGTTCATNNGATCTGGAGATCGGCGGCCTCGTCCCGTGTCTCGCCCCAGGTGACCAGCTTGGCGATCATCGGGTCGTAGAACATCGACACCTCGCCGCCTTCGAACACCCCGTCATCCACCCGGATACCGTCGACACCGCGGCGGCCGTTCTCCTCGCCATCGTCGGCCCAGGGCTCGACCGGCGGCTGGTAGCGCACGAGGCGGCCCGTAGAGGGCAGGAAGCCGCGATAGGGGTCTTCGGCATAGACCCGGTTCTCGATCGCCCAGCCATCGATTTTCACATCGTCCTGCTTGATCTGGAGTTCTTCGCCGGCCGCGACCCGGATCATCTGTTCGACGAGGTCGACGCCCGTGATCGCCTCGGTAACGGGATGCTCCACCTGCAGGCGGGTGTTCATTTCCATGAAGAAGAACGAGCCGTCTACGTCGTACAGGAACTCGACGGTGCCGGCGCCCACGTAGTTAATGGCTTGCGCGGCTTTCACGGCGGCCTCGCCCATGGCTTTACGGGTGGCCTCGCTCAGCCCCGGTGCGGGCGCTTCTTCCAGTACTTTCTGGTGGCGACGCTGCACCGAGCAATCCCGCTCGGCCAGGTAGATGCCGCTGCCCTGATGGTCGCAGAACACCTGGATTTCCACATGCCGTGGCTGGGTCAGGTAGCGTTCGATCAGCATGTCCGGGTTGCCGAAAGCGTTCCTCGCTTCCCGCTGGGCGGCGGCCAGGGCGTCATCAAAGTCGGCCATTGTTTCCACCACCCGCATGCCTTTACCACCACCACCGGCAACGGCTTTCAGCAGCAGCGGGAAGCCGCATTTCTCAGCCTCGGCCCGCAGCAGCTCCGGCGACTGGTCTTTGCCGTGGTAGCCCGGCACCAGAGGCACACCGGCTTTTTCCATAATCGCCTTGGCGGCGGACTTGGAGCCCATGGCGGCGATGGCCGAAGAGGGCGGGCCGATGAATACGATGCCGTTGGCTTCGCAGGCTTCGGCAAAGCCGGTGTTTTCAGACAGGAAGCCGTAGCCGGGGTGAATGGCCTGGGCGCCACTCTGCCTGGCAATGTCGATAATGGTGTCGGCTTTCAGGTAGCTGTCAGCGCTGGCGGCCGGGCCGATGTTGAAGGCCTCGTCTGCCATGGCGACATGACGAGCGTTGGCGTCAGCGTCTGAGTAGACTGCCACGCAGCGGATACCCATGCGGTGGGCGGTCTGGATAATCCGGCAGGCGATTTCGCCGCGGTTGGCGATCAGGATTTTGTTGAACATTATGTGTTATCTCCCGGAACCCAGCTGGCCTTGCGTTTGTTCAGGAAAGCGCTGAGCCCTTCCTGGCCTTCCTCACCCGCACGGATGTCGGCGATGCGTTGGGCGGTGTCTTCGATGACATCGGCGCTGATGGGCTTGTGGCTGACAGCAAACACCAGGTCCTTGGCGGCACTCATGGCTTGCGGGCCATTGCCGGCCAGTTGTAGCAGCAGCTCGTTGCAGCGGGCGTGCATGGAAGCTTCGTCGTCACAGACGATGTGCACCAGCCCGTATTCGCAAGCCTGTTTTGCGCTGAAGACTTCGGCGGAGATGAAATAGCGCCGGGCCTGACGCTCGCCGATTGCCCGCACCACGTAGGGGCTGATAACGGCGGGAACCAGGCCGAGTTTCACTTCACTCAGGCAGAAGCTGGCGTTTGCGGTGGCCAGTACGATGTCGCAGCAGGCTGCCAGGCCGACTGCGCCACCGTAGGCTGCGCCCTGAACCAGGCCGATCACCGGCTTGGACAGGTGGTTGAGGGTGCTCATCAGCCTGGCCAGTTCCCGGGAGTCGTTCAGGTTCTCGGCGTGGTCGTTGTCTGCCATGCGGCGCATCCAGCCAAGGTCGGCACCGGCGGAGAAGTGTTTGCCTTCGGAGCGCAGGAGGACAACGCGGGTTTGGTCGTCTCGTTCCGTGACTTCCAGCGCCTTGATCAGTTGCTGGATGATCGCGTCGTCGAAGGCGTTGCGCTTGTCTGGCCGGTTCAGCACGATTTCGGAAACACCACCTTCCAGGTAGTTGAGCAGAACGGCAGAGGTCTGTTTAGTCATGGCGTTCTCTCCGGTTACATGCGGAACACGCCAAAGCGCGTCGGCTTGGCGGGTCGGTTCAGGGTGGCAGACAGGCTGAGGGCAACCACTTCCCGGGTCTGGGCCGGGTCGATCACGCCGTCGTCCCACAGGCGGGCGCTGGCGTAGTAGGGGTGGCCCTGTTGTTCGTATTTATTCGCAATGGGTTTCTTGAATTCGGCTTCTTCTTCGGCACTCCAGTCCTGGCCTTTGCGTTCCATGCCTTCACGTTTGACTGTGGCGAGTACGTTGGCGGCCTGTTCGCCGCCCATCACCGAGATGCGGGCATTCGGCCACATCCACAGGAAGTCCGGGCTGTAGGCCCGGCCGCACATGCCGTAGTTGCCGGCACCGTAGCTGCCGCCAATCAGCACGGTGATCTTGGGCACGTTGGCGCAGGCCACGGCCATGACCATCTTGGCGCCGTGCTTGGCGATGCCTTCGGCTTCGTATTTCTGGCCCACCATAAAGCCGGTGATGTTCTGCAGGAACAGCAGCGGGATGTTGCGCTGGCAGCACAGTTCAATAAAGTGCGCGCCTTTCTGGGCGGATTCGCTGAACAGGATGCCGTTGTTGGCGATGATGCCCACGGGGTAGCCGTGGATATGGGCGAAGCCGGTCACCAGGGTGGAGCCGTAGTAGCGCTTGAATTCGTCAAATTCGGAGCCGTCGACGATACGGGCAATCACGTCGCGTACGTCGAACTGTTTGCGCAAATCGGTGCCCACGATGCCGTAGATTTCGTCCGGGTTATACAGCGGTGCCCTGGGTTCGCGGATTTCCACGGGTACGGGTTTGCGGCGGTTGAGGTTGGCGATGCAGCGCCGGGTGATCTCGAGGGCGTGGGCGTCGTTTTCGGCATAGTGATCGGCCACGCCGGAGGTTTTGCAATGGACATCGGCTCCGCCCAGGTCTTCGGCGCTGACCACTTCGCCGGTGGCGGCTTTGACCAGTGGCGGGCCGGCCAGGAAGATGGTGCCCTGGTTGCGCACGATGATGGATTCGTCGGCCATGGCGGGTACGTAGGCGCCGCCGGCGGTGCACAGGCCCATAACGACGGCGATCTGGGGGATACCATCGGCAGACATTCGGGCCTGGTTGTAGAAAATGCGCCCGAAGTGGTCCCGGTCGGGGAAGACTTCATCCTGTCGTGGCAGGTTGGCGCCGCCGGAGTCGACCAGGTAGATGCAGGGCAGGCGGTTGGTTTCGGCGATTTCCTGGGCCCGCAGGTGTTTTTTGACGGTGAGCGGGTAGTAGCTTCCGCCTTTTACGGTGGCGTCGTTGGCGATGATCATGCATTCGGTACCGCTGACCCGGCCGATGCCGGCGACCACGCCGGCGGCGTGGACGTCTTCGTCGTAGACGTTGTAGGCGGCGAACTGGCCGATTTCGAGGAAGGGGGAGCCTTCGTCGAGCAGTTTGTTGATGCGCTCTCTTGGCAGCAGTTTGCCGCGGTCTGTGTGGCGTTTCTGGTATTCGGGGCCTCCGCCCTGGTGAATGAGTTCGACTTTTTCCCGCAGGTCGGCTACAGCGTTGGCCATGGCCTGGTGGTTGGCCTGGAATTCGTCGGACCTCGGGTTTATTTTGCTCTGGAGTATCGTCATTGGATATTCGTCCGTGCATCGGCCCTGCGGGTAGAGCGATTCAAAAACCGCTACAAGCACGTCCCTGTGCGCTTCTCTCCGGCCATCCATGGCCTACGAAATTTTTGAATCGCTCTACCCGCAGGGCCTCGTTTGACTTGGTCAGTGAATTCCGCGCAACGCTTACTTATTCAGGAACAGCTCTCTGCCGATGAGCATGCGTCGGATTTCAGACGTGCCCGCTCCGATTTCATAGAGCTTGGCGTCCCGTAGCAGGCGGCCGGTGGGGTAGTCGTTGATGTAGCCGTTGCCGCCGAGCAGCTGGATGGCGTCCAGGGCCAGCTTTGTGGCCATTTCGGCGGAGTAGAGGATGGCGCCGGCGGCGTCTTTTCTGGTGGTTTCGCCGCGGTCGGCGGATTGGGCGACCATGTAGACGTAGGACTTGGCGGTGTTCATGAAGGTGTACATGTCGGCAACTTTGCCCTGTACCAGTTCGAATTCGCCGATGGCCTGGCCGAATTGTTTGCGTTCGCGGATGTAGGGGATGACCACGTCCATGGCGGCTTGCATGAGGCCGAGGGGGCCGCCGGATAGGACGATGCGTTCGTAGTCGAGGCCGCTCATCAGTACTTTGGCGCCGTTGCCTACGCCACCGAGGACGTTTTCTTTGGGAACCTTGCAGTCTTCAAACACCAGTTCGCAGGTGTTGGAGCCGCGCATGCCGAGTTTGTCGAGTTTCTGGTGGCGGCTGAAGCCGGGGTAGTCGCGTTCTACGATGAAGGCGGTGACGCCTTTGGAGCCGCCTTGCGGGTCGGTTTTGGCGTAGATTACGTAGGTGTTGGCGTCTGGCCCGTTGGTGATCCACATTTTGTTGCCGTTGAGGACGTAGTGGTCGCCTTCATCCCGGGCGTGGAGTTTCATGGAGATGACGTCGGAGCCGGCGTTGGGTTCAGACATGGCCAGGGCGCCGATGTGCTCGCCAGTGATGAGTTTGGGAAGGTATTTCTGTTTCTGCTCTTCGGTACCATTGCGGTTGATCTGGTTCACGCACAGGTTGGAGTGGGCGCCGTAAGATAAGCCAACGCTGGCGGAGGCGCGGCTGATTTCTTCCATGGCGATGACGTGTGCCAGGTAGCCCATGTCGGAGCCGCCGTATTCTTCACTCACGGTGATACCCAGCAGGCCCATGTCGCCCA
>NZ_DIHV01000101.1:0-13003 GCF_002420325.1 Marinobacter sp. UBA5687 | reverse complement strand
GGCTTCAGTAAGGGCAACGTCCAGGGCCCGGAAATAGGGGTTATGTCCGTCCCGGCGGGCTTCTGGTCGCAGCCAGGCCAGGGAGCCGGCGGCACCCAGGGCGGTGGCGCCGAGCAGAAGCCGGCGGCGTTGTCGAACAAAGGCATCACTGTGGGCCATGGTTACGTTTTCTCCCCGGCCGTCTCGAACAGGCTGGCCAGGTAAGGATTGAGAAACCGCCCGCCCGGGTCCAGGCTGCGCCGCACCTCCAGAAAATCCTGCCACCTGGGATACAGGGCCCTGAAATCGCCGGACTTGAGGGTGTTGAGCTTGCCCCAGTGGGGCCGGCCGCCGTGCCGCAGCAAAATCGGCTCCAGCGCCGCGAACATGGGTTGATAGTCTTCCTCGAAGAATCGGTGTACCGCAATGGAGACGGAATCGCGCTGGTAAAACGGGCTGAGCCAGGCATCGTCGGCCTTCACAAAGCGAACCTCGAAAGGAAAGAACACCTCGGGAAACTGTGCTTCCACTACAGACACAATCTCCCGGAAGGCCGCCTGCCAGTTTTCCCGCGGCAAATGGTATTCCATTTCATTGAAACGGACATTGCGGTCGCTGGTGTAGTTCTGCCAGGACGCGGCCACTTTCACTTCTTTGTCGAGGGAGCGGATATAGCCGCCCAGAATCAGACGGCGTAACCGGGGCGACCAGGCCAGGTAGTCCCGCGCCCGTTGAAGATCCCGGGCGCCGTCGTTCTGGTCCAGCTGGGTGGTGGCCGATACCGGTTCGTCGGTCAGATCATGCTGGCTGGTAAAACCCATGCCGGAAAAAGGAATGTAATAGAACTCGTAGTTGCGATGCTGGTCGGCGCGGGCATCGGCAGCATCCAGAATGTCGTCCAGTGGCAGCCACTCGGTGGTCTTGCGCAACCGGTAAGGTCGGGTGTTCTGCAGGGTCACGTCGGTCACAATGCCCAGGCAGCCGAGGCCAACCCGGGCGGCGTGGAAAATCTCCGGGTGCTGTTGCCGGCTGCATTCCAGCAGTTCGCCCCCGGCGGTCATCAGCGTGAGGGCTTCGACATAGCCGGACAGGCTCATCAACCCGGCGCCGGTGCCGTGGGTCGCGGTGGCTAACAGCCCGCCCAATGCCTGTTGATCAATGTCCGGCATGTTGAACAATGCCTGGTTGATGGCGTCCAGCGGCCGGCCTACCTGCCCCAGCAGGGTTCCGGCAGCGATGCGGGCCTGGCACTGCTGATCATCGTGGCTCAGAACACCGATCATGCGCGCCAATGAGACCAGAATGCCGTCGGTGGGTACCAGGGCCGAGAATGAGTGCCCGGACCCCACGGGCCGTATGGTAGTCCCCGCATGGTCAGGGTTCTGCAGCAGATGCCGGAGCTCGTCAATGTTGGCCGGAGCAATCCGGTTTTCGGGCAGGCAGGTCTGGGAGCCGGACCAGTTTCGCCAGGGCAAAGGGCTTTGTGATGGCTCGCCCGCAGCCGGCAAGGCGCGCTCACTGGCGTTGGCACCGGTCAGATGGCTGGCGATGGCAGTGCTGACCAGTAACTGCAGGAAATGGCGCCGTTGCATCGTCAGTGCTCCTCCGTTTCGGCGGGTGTGGCCATAAAGCGAATCAACTGGCGGAACTGCTCTGCGTTGCAGTCCATACAGAGCCCGTAGGGTGGCATGCCACCGATGCCAGAGACCACGTTATCCACGAGGCTTTCCATGCCTTTGGCCAGCCTTGGCTGCCAGGCCTCGCCGTGGCCAGTCAAGGGGGCATCCGAGGTGCCGCGGGCGTGACAGGTCTGGCAGGATCGCTGGTAAACCGCGGCCAGTTCCGGGCTCGCCGGGCTGCTGTTGGCGGCATGGGCCTGAACGGCAGCGGATGGGCTGTGACCGCCATTACAGGCAGCCAGGCCGAGGGTAATGGTGGCCACAACGGCCCGAGGCAGATGCTGGTGCAATCTCATTCTTGTTATCCATAACGCGATTATGTGTCACGTTTAGTGTCATTGATCCCGACTGAAACTGCAAATCCTTCTCGACTCATGACCTGTAACTGTCTACTTTTTGTATAGGAATCTAGAGGCAACAAGGAAATTCGCATGGAGTCAGAACGGCCGGATTATCCGGGGTTGACCCGACTGAAGGGAAGCTACAGTCCGCTGAGACGGGCGCTGTGGGCAACTCTGGTGTATCTGATGGCCGGGCTTATCTGGATTGCCTTCTCGGATCGCATTGCCGAGCTCTGGTTTCCGGATCCCCGCATGTTGTCGTTGGTACAGACGTGGAAAGGATTTCTGTTTGTCGTGGTGACCAGCCTGGTGCTGTTCACGGTGATTCTGCGCCAGCTCCACAAGGATCGCCTGCTGCTGTCCCTGCAAGCCGACCAGCGCCGCGCCCTCCGCCGCCGTGAACGACAGCTGACGGTGCTGATGGATAACCTGCCGGGTATGGCCTACCGTTGCCTGCCCGACGAAGACTGGACCATGTTGTTCGTATCGGCCGGGTGTGCCGATCTCACGGGGTATCAACCTGATGAGCTGATTCGTAATCGAACCACCAGCTACGCGGCCCTTATGGATGAGGAAGATGCCGGACAGGTCGCGCAGGAAGTGGAAGCGGCGGTCCGCAAAGATGAGTCCTTTTCCGTCGAGTACGCCATTACCCGCAAGGACGGCCGGAAGATATGGGTCTGGGAGCGGGGCTGCGGTGTGCTGGATGATGACGGCACCATGGTGCTTGAGGGCATTATTCTGGATATTTCCGACCGAAAGCAGCTGGAAAACGAGCTCGAAGCACTGGCGACGCGGGACTCACTGACCGGCGTGCTCAACCGCCGGGAGTGCTCACGGGTGCTGATTGAAGAGCTGGAGCGGGCGCGTCGGTACAACCGTCCCCTCGCGTTATTGTGGATCGACTTTGACCACTTCAAGGAAATCAACGATACCTGGGGCCACGCTGCAGGGGATTCCGTGCTCTGTTCCATCAGCAGTCTGCTCGAGGACAGCGTTCGCAGCGTTGATACCCTGGGCCGTTTCGGGGGCGAGGAGTTTGTCCTTATTCTGCCGGAAATGGACGTTGCCGAAGCTGAGGAAACGGCTGAGCGTTTGCGCCAGCGTGTCTGCAATCAGCCGGTGGCCCTGGAATCCGGCCACAACATTCGATTGACCATCAGTATTGGCGTGGCGGTCTTTCCTGACCATGGCGATACCCTGGATGCACTTTGCGCTGCCGCCGACAAGGCGATGTATCGGGCCAAAAAACAGGGTCGGAACTGTATCGCCATGGCACAGGCGGTTCAGCCAGTCCATAATGGTTTCAGATAGTCACGTTTTCCGGCCCCGGTCGAAAAACCTCTGGAGCACCCACCAATAACAAGACTGATAAGGCGTTTATCATGCATTCACTCGCCCGCCGTGCCCTGCATACCTGTAATGTACCTCGGGACCTTACCCAGGTGACATTTTGCGACTCCGCCGGTGAACATCCGGATCGGGTCGGGCTCGACGGTAACGCCGCCGAAGCCGTCTGGCGTAGTGTTGAGGCCCTGTACAGAACGGGCGTGCATCCCGGTATTCAGTTGTCACTGCGTTATCGGGGTGAGCAGGTATTGCACCGGTCGATCGGACACGCCCGGGGTAATGGTCCTCACGATCCGGCCTCGTTGCCGCGCATTCCCATGACCACCGACACCCCGATCTGTTTCTTTTCCGCCTCCAAAGCAGTCACCGCGTTACTGATGCATATGTTGTCCGAGCAGGGGCTGGTCAACCTGATGGACCCGGTGTCCTACTATTGCCCGGAATTTGCGCGTAACGGCAAGCGCACGATTACCGTGCATCAGATTCTCTCCCACCGGGGCGGTATCCCCGCGATACCCCGGGAAACGCCGATCGACGTGCTTTGGGACCGCGACGAAATCTGGCGGCTTCTGTGCGCCGCAAAGCCAGTCGAAGTGGACGGCGCCAAGGTGGCCTACCATGCCATTACCGGTGGATTTGTGTTGCAGCGGGTGCTGGAAAAGGTGACCGGCGACACTATCGAAAGCTACCTGGATCGTTACCTGCGCCGGCCCATGGGTATGAAATGGTTTACCTATGGCATTGCTCCCGAACACCTGCACGAGCTGGCCAGCAATTATGCGACCGGGCCGACACCCCGGTTTCCGGTGTCCTGGGTGGTGAACCGCGCCTTGGGCGGTGATATCCGGACGGTGGAGAAAGTCACCAACGACCCCCGCTTCCAGGAGGCGGTGATCCCCGCCGGAAATCTGTGTGGCACGGCCGAAGAAATGGGGCGCTTCTTTCAGATGATGCTCAATGGTGGCAGTTGGGATGGCAAGCGCATCTGCAGCGAACTCACGGTTCGCCGTGCCATCCAGCAATTTGGCTCACTGCAGATGGACAGGACCATGCTGGTGCCCATGCGATTCAGTGCCGGCATGATGCTGGGCAGCAATCCTGTTGGCCTTTGGGGCCAGCAAAGCCGT
This sequence comes from Marinobacter sp. UBA5687, assembly GCF_002420325.1. Classification (NCBI taxonomy): domain Bacteria; kingdom Pseudomonadati; phylum Pseudomonadota; class Gammaproteobacteria; order Pseudomonadales; family Marinobacteraceae; genus Marinobacter; species Marinobacter sp. UBA5687. The sequence continues at coordinate 8,527 of NZ_DIHV01000101.1, read as the reverse complement.
TATGCGTTTGGCCATGTCGGGCTGATCAATAAACTTTGCTGGGCGGACCCGGCCCGGGACATTTCCGTCAGCTTGTTGAACACCGGTTTTCCGATTGTGGGCCATCACTTACCAGCCCTGGCCCGTTTCGTCTACACTGTCTGCAAACAGTTCCCGGTGTTGCCGGAAAACCAGCGGAGACTGGTGGCAGCCTGAGCGTTTCATTAAGGCGCCAGGCCTTGGCGCTCAAGGCCTGACGCCAGAATCTGTCAAAAAAAGTGAAAGCTTGTTCATTGTAATTGCACTTTGTCTGACAGTTCGGCACACTTGGCATCAATCAATAAGGATGTTTTCCACACTCATTGGACGAGGTTAACTATGGAAAAGCCGCAATTTCCCCCGCCTGAGCAGCGTAGCGTCAAGCTTGATCAGCACGACAGTGTTCGTTCCCACGTGCAGCAGCAGATCTGCGATGAGGTGCAGCGCCTGGAGCGTCGTATTGAAACCCTGCGCCTGACCAAAGCCCCCCACGCGGCCATCATGATTTCCACATACGAACGGATGATCTGCCGAAAAAAGGGCTTTCTGCAGAACTGGGACCTGTAACCGGCCCGGTTCTGCAGAGACGATTGCTACTGTCGGTCAGGTGTTGATTCTGCATTCCAGGACATCAGGAATTCCGTTTCCGGCTGATTGGCACAGTTTGCCGGATTGCTGACGGTTGGAATGTCATCGGCGTTCTCGTAATCGGCTGGATCTTCCTCCGGATCCGGAATTCTTGCCGGTTCGTCGTTGGAGACGAACAGATGGACCGTGCTCATGCCGTAATCCAGTTCAATGCGGAGACAGTCCGGGCTGTCGTCCTCCATATTGAAGCCGTGTCGACTGAAATCGATGACCGCGTGCTCCGGGCTTTTAATATACAAGGTATCTTTCTGGGTAGTTCCGATGAATTCCTGGCGCAGTTCGATGCCGCCGTAATCCCGTGACACGTAGTCTGCTGTTGCGTATTCCGGCTGGTTGTAGTCAATGGCGCTGAATGAGGCTGCACTGAACCTCGAGCCTGCGAGAACGCTCAGCAGTTGTGGTTGTTTATCCCGGTCTTCGGCGTCAACGCTGCGGGCAACGTGCTGGATAGTTCGATAAACATGCCCGGTTTCGCTGCCAGCCTGGTAACGCCAGTCCAGGGTCTGATATCGCCATTCCCGGGCATTCAGAGGTTGGTTTTCAAGGGTTGCAGCCTGATCGGTAAATCGGATGGAGGCCTGGTTGGCCCTGGAGTTATAGGTTCCTGATTCATCGGCTTCAATGCGCCTGCGGATATAGCCCCGCCCTTCATCAAAATTATCAACGCGCCCTACGCTGATCACCTGATTCATCAGATCGAGAGGGTTACGGACCTTGCGGTAGCTTTTTCCGTCGCTGGTGGGCTCGGCACCGATAAACCGGTCGATATGGCGACGGATGTCGGCAGCCGTTGCCTGGTACTCCGCGGTCTGGTCCGCGCCGTTCGGCTCGATACCGGGATAGAAGTCAGCAAAGCGGGTTTTGCTCAGAGTATTCGGGGCACGGTCTGTATCCGCCAGGTCGAAGGTGCTGAAGGTGAGATCAACATTACTGGCCGGATTTAACGTCGACGAGGAATCGCCGCCACTGTCGACCCGACACCCGCTGAGTGTCAGTAACGTGAGTGAAACAGCAGCAAAAAGGCAGGAATGTCTCATTTCAGGTGACCCCGGGGTGCGAAAAAGCGTGTGAACGGCTAAAGTGACGAGTGCTGACAATAAACGATAAAGCACGCAGCTACCCGCGCGGAGATCACATTTTGCAGCAACGGTTTGCCCATATCCCGGTGCGGACGGTGGTTCTGCTCCTGTTTCTGGCCGTTCTGGTTTTGCCATCTGTGGCGAAGGCCCAGAATGCCTGCCGGGATGGGCAGATCATGCTGGATCACAACACCGGTAGCATTCCGGATCTGGGCGAGTGCCTCTGGTACCTGGAAGATCCTGAGCAGTCACTGACGATTGATGAGGTTCGCGCCGCAGGCGAGGACAGGTTGACCCGTCATCATGGTGGCGTACTCAACTTCGGTTATACCGGCTCCGCCTACTGGACTCGCTTTGACCTGAGCACCCGCCGTTTGACCTCCCGCTCGGACTGGATACTGGAGTTGGCGCTGCCACTGGTGGACGATGTTCGGTTGTATCTGGTTCGGGATGGGCAACTGGTGGAACAGCGCCAGACCGGGTATCTGGACAGCTGGGACGACCGTGATCTGGCCGTGCCAAACCCGACCTTCCGGCTCAGATTGTCGCCAGACACCGTCACCACGGTTTTCCTGCGCATTACCAACACCAACACCTTCCGCCTGCCGATTACCCTCTGGCACCCGGACAGTTACATAGAAAAGGTCTCCATCGACGAAGCCGTACGCGGGCTGCTGCTGGGTGCCATCCTGGCTATCCTGGCTTACAACCTGTTTGTGGCGGTATCGGTGCGGGAGCGCAGCAACATCTACTACGTGCTCTACCTGGTATGTGCGGCGGTATTCATCGGTACCGAACAGGTGCACGGGGTTCAGTTGCTGGATAGCCGGCCAGCCTTGCTCAACAAGGAATACCTCCATTTCCAGATTATCCTGACCTGGTTCTTTGGCCTGTTGATGGCCCGTTCGCTGCTGGAAACCCGGCAACGCTCGCCCGATCTGGATCATGTACTCCGGTTATGTCTGACCTCTGTCGTCACCACCTTTGGTTTGTCGTTTTTCATGCCCTATTCGGTGGCCATGGAATGGATTGTGGTCGGCTCGATTCTGCTCAGTATCATTCTGATTGTGGTCAGTTATCTGTCCTGGCGCTATTACAACCCGGCAGCACGCTCCTATTTCTTTGCCTGGACCCTGGCCCTGATCGGGTTTGGTATCTATGCGCTGACGGTGATGGGTTACCTGCCGCTGAATACCTTTACCAGCTATTCGCCACAGTTCGGCCTGACGGCCCAGATCATTCTGTTTTCCTTTGCCCTGGCTGACCGAATCAAGCAGGTTCAGGGCGAGGCCCTGGCCTGGAACCAGCGCGCTCTGGCAAACCTGAGGCGTTACCAGTCGCTGTTTGATAACGCCATTGAAGGCGTGTTCCAGATGTCACCGGAACGTCGGTTTGTGACCGCCAACCCGGCCATGGCAGAGTTGCTGGGCTACAGCAGCAGCCGTGAGCTGCTGGTGCGAGACCCGGATGTGCTGGAAACCTGCATTGCCGACGAGCGGTTGCGGCGCCTGGTGGTCGAGCAACTGGAAGCCCGGGGCACGGTCAAGGGGATTGAGGCCCGTTACCTGACCCGTCAGGGCGAGGAGCGCTGGGCCACTATCTCCCTGCACACGGTGTATGATGCTGAGGGCCTGCCCATGCATCTCGAAGGCACCTGTATTGACGCCACAGAAAGCCATCAGCGCCTGCAGATCGAGCGGGAGCGGGAGCAGGAGCGGCTTGAAAAAGAGCTGGCCCGGAATTCCGCTCAGGCCAAGAGCCAGTTCCTGGCCAATATGAGTCATGAAATCCGGACCCCGCTGGCGGCCATCATCGGTTATGGCGAAACCCTGCTGGACCCGGATCTGAACGAAACCGAGAAACGCAGCAGCGCTGAAACGGTGGTTCGCAGCGGGCGGCACCTGCTGGAGCTGGTGAACGATATCCTCGACCACTCAAAGATCGACGCCAACAAGCTGGATGTTGATGTGGTGCCGGTCAATCTGCCGGAGTTGCTGGATGAAATCCGTGCCTTCTTCGCCCCCAGGGCCCGGGAAAAGGGCCTGGATTTCAGTATCATCTGCGATTATCCCCTGCCCGAGAAGATCCGGACCGACCCAACCCGTTACCGACAAATTATCATTAATTTGTGTGGAAATGCCCTGAAGTTCACGGAAAATGGGTCTATCTCCCTGATTGTTCGCTGTGACCGCGACGCCGAGAAGCTATACGCCCGAGTGGTAGATACCGGGATTGGCATGAAGCCGGAACAGCTGGACCGTCTGTTTGATCCCTTTGCCCAGGGCAGCACCGCAATTTCCCGCCAGTATGGCGGCACGGGGCTCGGCCTCAGTATATCCCGGAGGCTGGCGGAACTGCTGGGCGGTGATATCCGGGTGTCCAGCACCTACGGTGAAGGCAGTGAATTTGAAGTGTGCATCAGCACCGGTGAACTCACGCAGGTTCACTTCCTGCGGGATGCCTCCGAGTTCAGCCAGCGGCGCCGGGCCATTGCCATGGTCATGGCGCCCCGGTTGTCGGGCCGCATCCTCTGTGCCGAGGATAACGATGTAAACCGTCGGCTGGTGTCGTTGCTGGTGGGGCGCACCGGTGCCGAGCTGGTGCATGTCAGTAATGGCGCGGAAGCCCTGGAACGCGCCACCCGCGAGCACTTCGATCTGATTCTGATGGACATCCAGATGCCGGTGATGAATGGCCGGGATGCCACCCTGGCGTTGCGGGAAGCAGGTGTTAACACCCCGGTGGTTGCGCTTACGGCCAATGTTATGGCCGAGGATATCGCCGAATATCGTCTGGCGGGATGCAATGATCACCTGGCCAAACCCATCGACAAGCAGCGCTTTTACGAGGTATTGGCCCGTTACCTGGCGTTGTCGGCGGAAACGGCGGTGGGTTCCGGTCACCGATACAGCGGCAAGGTGCTGGTGGCCGAAGACAACGATGATAACCGTGGGCTGGTGGAGCGGATGCTCCGCCGCACCGGCGCAGAGCCCTTGCTGGTGACCAATGGGGAAGAGGCGGTTCGCCGGGCCCTGTCGGAAACCGTGAAACTGGTGCTTATGGATCGCCACATGCCCGGCATGGACGGCGTTGCGGCCACCCGGCTTTTGCGTCAGGCGGGTTTCCGGCGCCCGATCATTGCCTTTACCGCCGGTGATCAGGCAGAGAATGAAGCCTTGCTGGAGGCCGGGTGCGACGGGGTGCTGAACAAGCCCATTGACCATGCCCACCTGCAGGCCCTGCTGGATCGCTATCTGCCGGTGGAACAATGGGTCGGCGAGGCGGTTGACGATGACATTGGTCCGCTGGTGAACCGTTTCCTCGATAGCCTGGCTGAGCGAAAGCGGCGCATGGAAGCCGCGCTGGCCCAGGGACAGTTGCAGCAATTGCAGTCCGAGAGCCATCAGATCAAGGGCACCGCCGGTGCCATGGGCTATCCGTTGATGACAGAACAGGCAGGGATACTTGAGCGATGTGTACGCTCAAGCCCCGGAGAGAGGGGGATGATTCGACAGGAACTGACCATCCTGAACGCCATGATTGACCGGGCCCTTGAGGGTCACCAGAGGTCGTCGAAAACCACAAAGGAACAGGCCAATGAGCGATAACCAAAAACAGGAACATTATTCCCTGAGCATGATGTATGGCACATACGCCGACATACTGTTCGTACTGTTTCCGTTTCTTGTCATTGCCATGCAGCGGCTCTGGGATGGCAACCTGTACCAGTCCCTGATGCGGCCCGACCTGAGTATTGCTGCGGCGATTCTGGCCGGCCTGGCTATCGGCAAGTTTGTGCTGGGGTTGGTGACCAATCGCGATCTGGGGCGCTACAAAGAGCGGATTGTGTTTTTTATTGCCCTGACGCTGTTCGTGGTCCTTGGGCCGGCCATCATCCTGATCCTGAGTATGACCGGGAACTCGGAGATTCCGGGCTTTGTGGCCTTTGTGCAGCCGGTACTGCTGATTGTCTCCATTTCCCTCTATACAACGGCAGTCAGCATTGCCAATATTCTCACCCGGGTGACCGCGCCACCGTCCGTCGGTGACCATGGCGGGCCCGCCGGTGATGAACCGGTTGATGTCCGCCCCGGGCCCGCACCTCTGGACTTGCCGCGCCGAACCGGCAACGATACCTACTGAGCCAGGGCACAGAACAGGAGAGTGTAATGAGTGATCTCAGAGTACTGGTGGTCGAAGATGAGCCGGTGATGCGGGAGCGTCTGGTCGACATGCTTTACAAAGCCGGTGCTACCAGCGTGTCTGAATGTGCGGATGCTGCCTCTGCCAGGGCGGCGTTCGAGGCCAGTGAGTTCCAGATCATTCTGCTGGATCTGGGACTGCCGGATGGTAACGGTCACGAACTGATGACCCGTTTCAAACAGGTTCGGGAGAACCAGCATATTGTGCTGGTCACCGCAGACGATTCCATTGAGAGTATTCAACGTGCCATCAGTGCCGGCGCGAATGGCTATGTGGTGAAGCCCTACTCCCAGGAAAAGATTTACGATGTGGTGAACAACTACGCCATGGTCCATGGCGGTGATCTGTCGATGATGGATGGGCTGAACCGGCATCATTGACCGGTTCAGCCTGCGGCTTTGGCGGCACGTCTGATCAGGCTACCTGGCGGGCAATCCAGGAGTTGTAGCGGGTCGCAAGAGCCCGGACATATCGGGCTTCGGCGCCGTCCAGATTGCTGAGTACGCCTTTGAAAATCCAGCCCCGCTCATACAGACCCAGCACCCGCTGCTCGTCATCCAGATTGACTCGCTGATTGAGTTTCTTGCAGATTGCATCCAGCAGCGGCAGCTTCTCCGGGCGCTTGATTGGAGCCTGACGATTGGTCATGGGCTGGTTCGCTGCACGTGATGTCGGATGTCTTCTCATGATGTTCTCCTTGTCGTTTTGCGGCTGCAAAAACAGAAAACCCCGGAGCCTCACAGGCAACCGGGGTCTGGCGGAGAAGCTGCCCCGGTTACCGCAACGGCTCCCGGGACTGACCGAAAGCCGTTAGCTGTCTTTCACCATGGCACGCACGGCCTGCCCAATCTGGCAACCGGCGGCTGAGTATACGGTGTGCTTTGAAATCATCCTGGTCATATCGGCTCTGTGGATTCGGTTCAGTCATCAGTGTATCGGCAATTGGACGGTTTGCAATAGCCCTGTTCATTCGGCAAACCCGTACAGACGCACCCGCGGGAAATCCTCATACTTCGCCTTGTCACGTGTTTTTACGTTGTGCAATCCGCGGTACCTGCCTGGCAGGTATCGGATGGATCTCTCCTTTCTACGCAGCCCGTTGGGCTGCGTTTTTTTTACCATCTCGGAAAGTTCGTAGCCACTACTTCGTACAGCCATCTATGGCGGCTTTGGCGATAATTCAATCACTCAATACATTCAGTTATCCAATTGATATCCAGAGGTTGAAACCGAAGAAAATGCCCGAAGAACCCGGACCTGCCCGTAACAAGTTCCGTTCTGATTTTATTGTCGAGATTGCCCTGATTGTCGCGGTTGCCGTTTATCTGGTGATGGCGCAGGGGCAAGTGGTGGGAGAGAACCTGTCCTTTACGGTTACTGGCGCCGCGCTGATGGCACTGGCCACCTACTGGACACTTCATACCATCCGAGATGGCCTGGAAGTTATTGCACTGCGGCTTCGCCCCGGCAAATAACCCGTTCCCAGGTTTTGTGCAGGATGAGTGCATCGTTGGCTGCCCGGTGCACGGGCAGCCCGAGTTCGGCAATCACCTGCTGGCGGATGCCTGACCAGTGGCGTACCTGGCCTGGGTCGAGCAGCATGGAAATGGATTCCAGTTGAAATGCCGGAACCTCACCGGCAGCCCGGAACAGCCTGTGTAGCCAGAAGCTGTCGAAGGTCCAGGCGTCACAGAATACCTGCTCCGGCAACAACTCGTTTAATTGCTGAGCCACCTCGCTAACCGGCATGCCTTCCTGCACCAGCCGTTGCCGTGAAATTCCGTGAATGGTTTCCGCGCTTTCAGACCAGTCCTGCCAGAGCACATGGGGCTGAATCAGCCAGCTATGCAGTGCCCCGTCGGGCATGCAGATGCCTACCTCAATCGGGTAGCTGGCGATCAGGTCGAGGCTGGACGCCTCAAAGTCAATAAAGGCCGGGCTGAAGTCTGAGCTCATTGAATCGGTGCTGGTGCTTTGTCGTTTTCTTTCGAGTTTACCCCTGATCTTGCCAGGACGCGAACCCAACTCGGTTTGTCACTGTTACAATATGGCCACGCTTTGTAAAAGCCCGATGACACACCCTTCTGAAAAACTGGTGCTGACCCCTCATGACTGACTCCGTTGTCGTTATCTATTCCGGTGGTATGGATTCTTTCACACTGTTGCACCTGGCCCGCGCCAGGGGGCTCAAGGTACATGCCCTGTCCTTCAACTATGGCCAGCGCCACGTGCGGGAACTGGATGTGGCAGCGGCGGTTTGCCAGGCTGAAGGTATTCCCCACAAAGTGATTGATATCCGTGCCATGAGTGAGGTGATGTCCGGCTCGTCTCTGACGTCTGACATCGAGGTGCCTGAAGGCCATTATGAAGAAGACACCATGAAAGCCACGGTGGTGCCCAACCGCAACATGATCCTGTTATCGCTGGCTACCGGGTATGCGGTGACCACCGGAGCGGGCGCGGTCTGGTATGGGGCCCATGGCGGGGACCATGCCATTTACCCCGATTGCCGGCCGGAGTTTGTTGAAAAAATGGATGCCGTGTGCCGGGTGGCTAACTACGAGCCCGTGGGCATTGAG
>NZ_DIHV01000064.1:33092-38334 GCF_002420325.1 Marinobacter sp. UBA5687 | reverse complement strand
ATCGTTTTCAACGGGGATAAAATTCAGCATCTCCAGATTGGCGGCGTCGAACAGCACCATGGAGTGGGGCAGGTAGTTTGCTGCCAGCACATAGTCGCCGTCAGCGGAAACTGCGATGTTGCGCATGTTGATGCCGGCGCGAACTTCGGCCACCACTTTCAGATTGTAGATATCGTATTTGGTAATCCAGCCATCCCGGGAGCCAAAGTACACATAACGGCCGTCAGGGCTGTATTTGGGGCCGCCGTGCAGGGCGAAGCGGCTGGGGAAGCGGTGGATGGGCTCCATTTTGTCGCCATCGAGCAGGGTGACATGGTGGTCGCCGATTTCCACGACCAGGAACAGGTTCATCAGGTCCGCCTCAAACACCGGCTCATCCGGCAGTGAGCCCTGGGGGTGGCTGACTTCCCGGCTGCTGCGGATTTCCGCCTCGCCCCATTTCAGTTCGTGGCTCGGGGGCTGATAGATGAAATCGGTCAGTTCCGCAATCTGCTGATCGTTAAGGATGGTTTTATAGCCCGCCATCTGCGTGGCTGGCCGCCCCTCCCGGATGACCCGTTCGGCCTCGGCTTTTTTCAGCCGGCCCAGGTTCTCCGGCAGCAGCGCAGGGCCCATACCACCGAGTCTGTCCGGGCCGTGGCAGGCCGCGCATTGCTGCAGGTAGAGGGTCTCTGTGTTCTGGCTGCTGGCCTGTTCGGCCAGGGCCGGGCCTGTGATCAGGGCGCCAGCGATCAGCAGGATGGTGTTCAGGCTTGCTCGGGCTTGGTTCAGGTTCACCAGCTACAGCTCCCGGTTGGTCAGATAACGTTTTGCGTTCAGGCGGGCCGTTGGCCGGCGGTGACGGCAGGCTCGGTCAGGGCGCTGTTCCATCCTGCCTGGGCCGGGCGGGCCAGCTTGTCCGCCAGTTGCACCACCTCGCCCACAATAATCAAGGTGGGTGGCTGGAAGTCTTCCCGATCAATGGTGTCTACCAGGTCTTTCAGGGTGGTGACCGTCATGTGTTGCAGTGGTGTGGTGCCGCGTTCCACCAGAGCCACCGGGCAGTTGTCTGAAAGGCCGTGGGCCGTCAGTTCGCGAACAATGGTCGGTGCATTGTGCAGGCCCATGTAGAACACCCGGGTTTGTCCCGGCGCGGCCAGTACCGGCCAGTTCAGTTCCAGAGTCTGGTCGGCCTTGCGGTGACCGGTGACGAAGGTCACGCTCTGGGAATAATCCCGGTGGGTCAGAGGAATGCCGCAGTAAGAGGCGCACCCCGCTGCAGAGGTAATGCCGGGCACCACCTGGAAATCGATGTCATTGTCCACCAGGAACTCAGCTTCTTCTCCGCCGCGGCCAAAAATATATGGATCGCCGCCTTTCAGGCGAACTACCCGCCGCTGTTTCATGGCCAGTTGCACCAGCAGTTCGTTGGTTTCTTCCTGGGGTACGTAGTGGCACCCGCTGGCCTTGCCCACATGAATGCGTTCAGCACGGGGGTTCACCAGTTCCATGATCTGCGGGGAAACCAGGCGATCATAAACAACGGCATCGGCCTGCTGAATCAGCATCAGCGCGCGCAGCGTGAGTAACCCTGGGTCACCCGGCCCGGCACCGACAATAGCAACTTCTCCCGGCCGCAGAGGTTGTTCCGCAAGCTGGAACTCCACCAGGCATTTTTTTCGCGGGTTTGTGGTCATGGCGCGTTCCTTAAAGATTGTGAACCGGGATTTCGATCACCGGAGCGGCGACCCGTCGCGGGGTGTTATCAACTACCCCGATTTCCTCGTTGGTGAGATAGCAGCCCGGATCTTCCTCCCAGAAGTCGCCAGACACGTTGTAAGCCCGTACCCGGGTATTGCCGTTGCAGATATTCAGGTATTTGCAGTCTGCGCAGCGCCCTTTTACCGGGCGCGGATGCTGGCGGAAGCCCTGCATCAGCGGATCGGTGGTTTCCGACCAGATCTTCGAAAACGGGGTTTCCCGCACGTTGCCCAGGTTGTGATCCCACCAGAAGGTGTCCGGATGCACCACGCCGAGGTTGTCTATATTGGAGATATTCACGCCGGAGGAGTTGCCGCCCCAGTTGGTCAGCCGCTGGGTGAGGGCGTCGACCTGGTCCGGGTAATGCTCTTTGGCCCACTCAATCAGAAAGGGACCATCAGCATCGTTGTTGCCGGTGACGTACTCCCGCTCGATACCGCGCTTGAGTTCGTCGTGGCAGTGGTTGAACAGAAGGTTCATGGCATCGCGGGTCATGTCGTACCAGGCATCCCGCTTCTTGTTGCGGCCGCCCCGGCCGGAGTAGTTCAGGTGAGACAGGTAGAACTTGTCGATCTGGTGCTCGTCCAGCATCTCCAGCATGGCCGGCAGTTCCGGGTAGTTATCCTGGGTCAGGGTGAAGCGCAGGCCCACTTTGATGCCGGCTTGCTTGCACAGGGCTACGGCGTGCATGGACTCTTTGAAGGCGCCTTTTTTCTGGCGGAATTCATCGTGGGTGGTTTCCAGGCCGTCGATACTGATGCCTACGTAGTCGTAGCCCACCTCGGCGATTTTGCTGATGTTGTCTTCGGTAATCAGGGTGCCATTGGTGGACAGGCCCACGTAGAAGCCCATAGCTTTAGCCCGGTGGGAAATATCAAAGATGTCGGGTCGCATCAGGGGTTCGCCGCCGGAGAGGATGAGTACCGGTACGCCGAAGGCTTTCAGGTCGTCCATCACCTTGTAGACTTCCTGGGTGGTGAGTTCGCCCTTGAAGTCGATGTCCGCTGAAATCGAATAGCAGTGCTTGCAGGTGAGGTTGCAACGGCGGATCAGGTTCCAGATTACCACCGGGCCGCTGGGCTTGGGGACCGGGCGCACCGGTACCGGGTTCATCAGGCTCTTGATGTAGCGGGTCATGCGAAACATAGTTTTTCTCTCTCATCGGGAGTGGCTTTCTTGCCTCTCCGGGCGGGCCTTTACCGGCTCTCTGCCCTTCTAACTATCCCCCTGCGGGCGCTGGGTATCCATACCTTTGATGGAGTACTTCAGGAGGTACGTGCTACTGCCTATCTGTTTGTTTTTTCAGTCGTAATCCTGTTTTTTTCAGGATGGCGGAACTGTACAGGATGGTGTGTCCGGTGCAGGCGTCGCCGAGTACCTCGCGGATTTGGGCTGCCTTGTGCTCGACTTCCTCGCGGCTGATCCCATGCACCATGGCAAAGAGGTTGAAGCTCCAGTAGGGCAGGTGTCTTGGTCGGCGGTAGCAGTGGCTGACAAAGGGCAGGCAGCCGACTTTCTCGCCGAGTTCGGCGATTGCATCATCCCGGACATCCCATACGGTCATGCCATTGAACCGGTACCCGAGTTTGTAGTGATCCGGTACCGCCGCGACTCTCCGGATGACCCCGGCTTCCTGCATTCGTTGAAAACGTGACAGCACCTCGTCTGCGGGCATGTCGAGCTGTTTTCCCAGTTCGGCCCAAGGGTCGGAAACCAGCGGTAATCCGGATTGGGTGGCAACGATGAGTTCACGATCCCGGTTACTCAGCACCGGGTCAGACTTCAAAGTGAAGGTGGACATGGAACTCCTGCTCCTTGGGCATGTTGTAGACCGGGTAGCCCGTAAGTAACTCAATCCGCTTGATGGTTTCGTCAATGCCTTCCGGTGTTTCCGTGGCCAGAACAAACCACATGTTCAACTCATGCTCGCGGCGGTAGTTGTGGGCTACCTCGGGGAAGCTGTTCACCTGCTCGGTCACATTGGCGAAATCTTCATCCGGAATGCGCATGGCCGCGAGCGTCAGGCCGCCGCCCATTTCGCCAGCATGAAACATGGGGCCAAAACGAGTCAGGGTCCCGTTGTCCAGCAATGCCTGGAGGTGCTTCAGCAGAGTTACTTCTGATACACCCAATTCATCGGCCACGTCTTTGTAGGGGGTTCGCGTAAGTGGCAGGCCGTATTGCAGGCGGTTGATGATGGCACGCTCCAGGGGCGTGAATTCGGGTAGTACAGGCATGTGGTCTGATGGCTTTGAACGCTCAGCAATTGCTGACATAACGGCCTCCGCGCTGCAGGTAGGCTTTGTTGCTGAACAGGATGGCGTGATCCACATTGCTCAACTCGTGTTGCTCAATCAGACCAGCGAGCTGATTCAGAACCCGTTCGCGACTGACGCCGTGAATCATGCAGAACAGGTTGTAGGGCCAGTCTGGCAAGCGTCTTGGGCGCTGGTAACAGAGGGTGACACAAGCGGCGGCTGCCATGGCATTGCCGAGCGTCGAAACCCGATCGTCCGGTACGTTCCAGACCACCATGGCGTTAGCCCGATAGCCCAGGGTGCGATGCTTGACTACCAGTCCCAGGCGTTTGATCAGGCCCTGCTGCTGCCACTGGCTGACAGCGTTCATAACCTGTTGTTCGGACAGCCCGGTGCGCTCGGCCAGGGTCTGATAGGGGCGAGGTGTCAGGGGGAGGCCGTTTTCCAGCTGCTCGCGTAACCTCAGCAGGCCCCAGGCACTCATGGATTCGGTATCAAACAGATAGCTGTAGTTCGGGCCGGTGGCTGGCAGGTTCATGGTAATGCCTCCCAGTCGATGTCAAAGCCCAGATCGATATGGTAACCCTCGACCATTGGCAGTCTCAGCATCGGCAGCTTCAACTGGTGTTCCAGCTCGTCCAGCCGTTCCTCCAGAGTGTCTTCATCCGGAGCGGTCATCACGAACCAGAGGTTGTAGGTGTGCTCCCGGGCGTAGTTATGATTCACGCCCGGGGCACGGTTGATCCGGGCCGCCACCAGATCCATCTGTTCTTCTGGCGCGGCCACGGCAGCCAGCAGGCTGGCGCCCGCCTGACTGTGTTCAAACACCGGGCCGACCCGGCTGAGCACCTGCTGTTCCTGCAGGGCAGACAGTCTCTGGATAACCTCTTCCTCGGTCAGGCCCAGTGTCCGGGCCATTTCCTCGTAGGGGCGTTCGCAGACCGGCAGGTTACGCTGGTAACTGTCGATCAGTTGTCTGTCTGCCGCATCCAGTCTCATCAGGTTGCTCCTCCGGGCCGGGGCCGGGATCAGTACACGTCGTGCTGGGTGTTGTAAGTGTTGAACTTACCGGTCGGGGTGACCATGTAGTCGCCCTTGATCACCTTCTTCAGCTTGCGTGTCTTGTCGTCGACTACAACAATGGCGGATTTCTTGTCCTGGGTGTTCCAGACAGAGAACCACACTTCATCGCCCGCCTTGTTGTATTCCGGCTGTACCACACGCTTGGGACCTTCGCCCAGCTC
>NZ_DIHV01000064.1:0-32707 GCF_002420325.1 Marinobacter sp. UBA5687 | reverse complement strand
ACGCTCTGGCTTACGGCTTCCGCCGGGTTCAGGGCGGTGTCTACCCACAGGTTCTTGGACTTCGGATGGGTCTTCACGAACAGTGAGCCACCACCCTGGCCATCCACCGTGCGAACCACCTTCCAGGCTTTGTCTGGATGGCCTTCCGGGTCGGTACCGATCATCTGGATGGTCTGATCACCCAGGTGAGAGGTCGCCCAGACCGGACCATGCTCGGGGTCAACAAAGTTGGCGCCACGTCCCGGATGCGGAATCTTGCCAACATCAACAATCGCCTCCAGGTTACGATCCTGAGCATCCACAACCGCAATCTTGTTGGAGTTGTTGGCCGCCGTCAGGAAGTAACGCATGCTGGCATCCCAGCCGCCATCGTGCAGGTATTCCGCTGCATCAATGGAGGTGATGTTCATGTTCTCCATGTCTTCGTAGTTCACCAGCATGATCTTGCCGGTTTCTTTCACGTTGACGATGAATTCCGGGTGGGCGTGGGAGGCGACAATGGCAGCTACCCGTGGCTCAGGATGGTATTCCTGGGTGCTCACGGTCATGCCCCGGGTGCTCACAATCTTCTTGGGCTCCAGAGTGTCGCCGTCCATGATCACGAACTGCGGTGGCCAGTAGGTGCCGGCAATGGCGAGCTTGTCTTCCCAGCCCTTGTACTTGGAGGTTTCGACAGAGCGTGCTTCCATGCCGACCTTGATCTTGGCGACGGTCTGCGGTTCTTCCATCCACAGATCGATCATGTTGATCAGGGCGTCACGACCGATAACCAACACGTAGCGGCCGGAGGCAGACATCCGGGAGATGTGCACTGCGTAGCCGGTATCGATGATCTTCACGACTTCCTTGGAATCACCGTCGATCAGGGCGATCTGGCCGGCATCACGCAGGGTGACGCTGAAGATGTTTTCCAGATCCAGGTCGTTCATTTGCTTGGTCGGCCGGTCTTCCGGCGGAACGATCACTTCCCAGGTTTCCTTCATGTCAGCCAGGCTGAATTCGGGAGGCATGGGAGGCTCGTGCATGATGTACTTGGCCATCAGTTCCACGGTTTCTTCATCGAAGTCACCGGACGTCAGCCAGTTCGGCATGCCGGCCGGGGAGCCGTAACTGATAAACGCCTTGAGGTAGTCGATACCGCGCTCCTGGGTGATGTCCGGAGTCAGCGGTTTACCAGTGGCGCCTTTACGCAGTACGCCGTGACAGCCGGCGCAGCGCTGGAAGTAGATCTGCTTCGCTTTCTCGAATTCTGCATCGGTCAGATCCGGCGCACCTGGGGAGCGAACAATTTTGGCAGATTCCGCATCTACTGCACTGGGGGTGCCTTCATAGGCCATGGTGGACTTGTCAGGATCTTTCGGGGCTGCCTGTGCGTTCATTACGCCCAACGACGTAATGGCCACGGCCAGTGCCAGCGGCTTGATCATCAGTTTGGTTACTCTCATCAGGTTCTCTCCTTGGGGTTCAAGAGTACTCCTAGGTTTCTCTTGTTATGGCTTATGAACCTTGATTAATGTCAGAAAGATGCTGGTTTTCAAGAGAGTACCTCGCAGGTGGTAGATGGCGTATGCCTAAAGATCACTGGATACCTGCCACAAATTTAATCAATATCAAGGCCATGAAATTGTTGGGATTGCAGCATGACTGTGATCCTTCAGGAGAGCGCTGATGAAACGGTCCGCACTGGGCGTTTGCTGGCAAGTGAGTGTATTGGCTACCGCCCTGATGCTGACGGCAGGCGCTGTTGCCGGGGCACCGGAAACCGAGGATGAGTTGGCCAATTTTGTCATTCAGGATTGTGGCTCTTGCCATGGCCTGAAACTGAAAGGCGGCCTTGGCCCGCCCTTACGGCCTGAGGATATCGAATCCCTGCCAGAGGCAGCTATTGCAGCCATCATTCGGGAGGGCGTTCCCGGTACGGCGATGCCACCCTGGAAAGCCCTGCTGACCGACCAGGAAATTGCCTGGATCAGCGAGCAGCTGAAATCCGGCGCCCTGATTGCCCCCGAAACCGATTCTTCCCGAAGCCGATAACCGAAGGACTCACGATGAAACGTCTGTTTGCACCGATTGCACTGACCATCGCCGCCACCGTGATCACCGGCTGCCAATCCCTGTCGGTGCCGGAGCCTGTTGAGCTTCGCGGCACAGGTGACCTGGGTTTGATCATAGAGCGGGCCACCGGCTCAGTATTGGTGGTGGACCACTCCGAACATGAAATCCTGGGCCGGGTAGAAGGCCTGGGCGATTTGTCTCACGCCTCAGTGGTGTACTCGCGGGATGCCCGCTACGGCTATGTGTTTGGTCGTGATGGCGGGCTCACCAAAGTCGACCTGCTCACCCGTACGGTGATCGATCGGATCATTCAGTCCGGCAACAGTATCGGTGGAGCCATTTCCCAGGATGGTCGTTACGTGGCGGTGTCCAACTACGAGCCCGGCGGCGTGAACATTTTCGACAGTGAGACCCTGGATACCGTGGTGGAAATTCCCGCGTACTATACCAACGCCCAGGGCGTGCAGGATCAGTCCAAGACCGTGGGCCTGGTGGATGCCCCGGGCAACCAGTTTGTGTTCAGCCTGTTCGAGGCCGGTGAAATCTGGACCGTGGATATGCACAGCAATCCGCCGGGCGTGACTCGCCATGAGGCTGGTAAAGAGCCCTACGACGCGCTGATCACCCCCGATGGCCGCTTCTATATTGCCGGCCTGTTCGGCGAAGACGGCTTGTCGATGATGGATCTGTGGGAGCCGAAACAGGGCGCGCAGACCATCCTGCCGGATTACGGCAAGGGCGAGCAGCGCCTGCCGGTCTACAAGATGCCGCACCTGGAAGGCTGGGCCATCGCCGACGGTTATGCCTTTGTGCCGGCGGTCGGTCGCCATGAGGTTCTGGTCGCCGATATGGAAGACTGGAGCATGGTGCAGCGCATTCCGGTGCAGGGCCAGCCGGTGTTTGTCATGGCCAGCCCGGACAACCGCCAGATCTGGGTCAGCTTTGCGCACCCGAAGAACGACGTGGTGCAGGTGATTGATTCCCGCACCCGGGAAATCATCCGTACCCTGGAGCCCGGCAAGTCCGTTCTGCACATGGAATTCACCCCGCGCGGTGAGGAAGTGTGGGTATCTTCCCGGGACAGTGATCGGGTGACCGTCTATAACACCCGAACCCTGGAAGAAGTGGCAACCCTGCCGGCACAAAAGCCGTCTGGCATCTTCTTCACCAACCGGGCGCACCAGCTGGGCTTGTGAGATGAGGGTGGCCGCTGGCGGCTGGCTGTTTATGCTCTGGGCCGGTACCGTCAGCGCCGGCCAGTTTTCCGGGCCGGTGCGACTTGAAGTACAAACGGAATCCAGGTCTGTCACCGTGGCCAGTTACCGGCTGCAGCGTTATCTCGACAAACAGAACTGCAAGGCAGAGCTGGTGTTCAATCAAGCCGTTGAGGGTGAGGCTCAGGTTGAGAGTGACCTGGTGTACCGGCAGGATGGCTGGGAGGGCAGGCTCAAGCTCCGGGCCGTCAACGCCGATGGCCAGGATCCGGTTCCGGTCTGGGTAACCCGGAGAACCGCCGGTGTGAGAACACTGGGGGAGCTGGAAGGGCGGGATGTCTCGCTGGTGGCAGGAACTGATCCGCTCTCCGGGCAGCTTGCACTCAAGGCCCTGGCTGCCGAGGGTATAACGCCGAAACCGGGGCAGCGATATGAAGCAGGTGATTTCAGCTCTGCCCTGGGTTTGTTGCTGCACAACAACACCCATGCGGCGGTCTCGGAACTTGGGTTGGTGACGCCGTTCCTGGAATCCCAGGGCCTGGCCATTACCTGGCAGGGAAAGCCCGTTTCAGGTGCTGGCTGGTATGCCGGTACCGACACCACGAACCCCGGATTACAGCAGTGCCTGAGGGCATTGCTGGAACTGAAGCGCAGCGACGATCGCCAGATATTCAATCTTTTCCCGGAATGGGTGCACGGCTTTGCCTCACCCGATTCCCAGCCTTAAAAGGAAGCTGTTTATGACCTTCTACCAACCCGCCGGCAACGAAGTCGAACTGTTCACCGCCGCTGCCGACAACGGCCTGCCGGTACTGATCAAAGGCCCCACCGGCTGTGGTAAAACCCGCTTTGTCCGCTACATGGCCGAAAAACTCGGTCGCCCGGTCTACACCGTGGCCTGCCACGATGACCTTACCGCCTCTGACCTGGTTGGCCGCCACCTGATCGGTCCGGACGGCACCTATTGGCAAGATGGTCCGCTGACCCGGGCGGTGCGGGAAGGCGGAATCTGCTACCTTGATGAAGTAGTGGAAGCACGAAAAGACACCACCGTGGTACTGCACCCGCTGGCGGACGACCGCCGGGAACTGCCCATCGAACGCACCGGCGAACTGCTCAAGGCAGCACCCGGTTTCATGCTGGTGGTGTCTTACAACCCGGGTTACCAGAGTTTGCTGAAAGGCATGAAACCCAGTACCCGGCAGCGTTTTGTCTCCATGAGCTTCGATTACCCGACGCCGGATGTGGAGCAGACCATCGTTCAGCAGGAGTCCGGCTGCGATGCCGACCTTGCGAAGCAGCTGGTAGGGCTGGCAACCTCGCTGCGCAAGCTCAAAGATCACGATCTGGAGGAAGCAGCCTCAACTCGGTTGCTGATCCACACCGCATACCTGATCGCATCCGGTATGCCCCACATCGAAGCCTGCCGGGCCGGAATGATTGAGCCGCTATCGGATGACGCGGTCACTGTTAACGCACTGATGGAGGTGGTGTATGCCGTATTCGGGCAGTCCGAAGACTGAACCGCCCGGGGCGATTGCCCCGGTTATCTGGTATTTGCTGAACCTGCTGGCGTTGCCGATTATCGGCTTCGTTGTGTTACTGACGATTGCCATGAAATCCGGTGATGCGCATGCGTTGCGGCGGGCCCATAGCAAGGCGGCGGTTTATATGTCGATACTGGGAGCTATGCTGATCAGTTCGGGGGTTGCTGTTTGCTGGCTCATCTACGGCAACACCGGGTTATTCTGGACCTATGCCATTGTCTGGGCTGTCGTTCTGCACACGTCGTTCGTACTCTGGGGGATGATTGCTCTGGCGCAGGCTATTGGCAACAAGCCGCCTATGTTTCCGCGGCGATTGTTGTAACTTGAGGTTTGGTGCAAGGCAGGGTCGGGTAGGTCCTTCCAAAAAACGCTCCTTGCGGCACATCCATGTGGCGCTTCTGTTCCGCCATCCATGGCTCCACAAATTTTTGGAAGGACCTACCCGACCCCGCCGTTCGATCCTTCTCACGGGATTCCGCGGCGCGTGCTATTAGCCTGCCAGGTGAATTCCTGCCAGAACCGAGACAACGACAACCGCCCAGCCCTGAGCTGCCATACGCCAGCCCCAGGGGGCATGTTTCATTTCCATAAAGTGATCAACGAGTAAAACCGCTTTTACGATCACCAGCCCAAACACCAGCCAGACCAAAACCGACATGTCCGCACCGGCCTGCAAGGCCAAAACTGGCGTCATCGTACAGATCATCAGCGCGATATAGACCACTAGCATCAGAAAGTCTCCTCAGGCCAGGACATAGAGCATCGGGAACAGCACCAGCCACACCAGGTCGACCATGTGCCAGTAGGAGGCGCCGGACTCCATGCCGTTCATGTCGTCGCCGTTGTAGTCGCCTTTTTTCACCTTTACCGCCAGCACCACGAGGATGATCTGGCCCAGCACCACGTGCATGAAGTGGAAGAACGTCAGGAAGAAATAGAACATGAAGAAGGTGTCGGTGCCCAGGTTGTAGCCGTTGGCGTAGAGGTCCGCGTATTCGTAGAGCTTGCCGAAGGTGTAAATGGACGACGCCGCGATGGCGGCCCAGAGCAGGGCGGTTGTGCCGGTTTTCCGGTTGCGCAGGCGATGAACGGACAGGGCGACCAGGTAGCTGGCGGTGATCAGGCCAACGGTGTTGATCAGTCCGGTCCAGGGATGTAGGGCCTCCTTGCCGGCGGAGAAGGTGGCCGGGTCCAGGCTTCGGGCCACGCCATAGCCGATAAACAGAATGCCGAACACGGCCAGTTCCGCAAAGATGAAAAACCATACCGCGATGTCGCCGGGCAGGTGCCGCCTGTGGGCGGCTTGTACGTCAGCCATGACAGTCTCCGTTAACGGGTCAGGTTCATGTACAGCTTGGGTAGCTGGCCGGGCAGTTGGGTCGGGTCTTTGATGACCACGAAGTTGCTGCTGCCGAACACGTAGGGCAGGTATTCGTTGGCTTCTTCGTCGATGGTCACGCAGAACGGGGTCAGCCCGGCCTTGTGGGCTTCCTGCACGGCCATGCGGGTGTCTTCCACGCCGTAGCGACCTTCGTACAGGTCCAGGTCGTTGGGTTTGCCGTCGGTCAGCAGAAGTAAGATTTTCTGGTGCTCTGGCCGGGTCTGTAGCAGTTTTATGGACTGACGGATGGCGGCGCCCATACGGGTGTAGTAGCCCGGTTCCAGGGCCTGGATACGGCCTCTTGTGGTGTCGTTGTATGGCTCGTCGAAACTCTTGATGTGGTGGAAGCGAATGTGGTCCCGCCGCCTGGAGGAGAAGGCAAACAGGGCGAACGGATCGCGGCTGGCGGTGAGAGCTTCGCTCAGCAGTTGCAGGCCGTCCCGGGCGATGTCGATCACCCGCTGGTGGTTATTGATGTAGGTATCGGTCGACAGCGAAATATCCGTAAGCACCAGGCAGGCGAGGTCCCGCTGGTTCTGCTTGCACTGGCGGAACAGCTTCTGATCCACTTCGCCAATGCCGCGTTTGTGCTGCACCATGCGTTCCAGGCATGCGTCCAGGTCCAGCTCTTCCCCTTCCAGCTGCCGGCGTTCCCACTGGCGCAGAGGTTTCAGCGCACTGAACTGGCGACGCAGGGTCCTGGCGGAGCGATTCAGGTGCTCTGGCAGCGGCGACGGCGTGGCGTCTTTGCTGAGCAGTGGCTGCAGGCAGCAGAATTTTGCCCGGTAATCCTGGCGGCGCCAGTCCCATTCCGGCAGATGAATGCCCGGGCCCAAATGCAGGTCGTCATTTTCTTCCGAGGGCAGGTCCAGGTCGAACTTGATTGCGGAGGAGGCTTCGCGCCGGTCCTGGGACACGGAGATCATGTCCATGTCGTCCGCCACGGCATCGGCGTCTTCCTCTTCGCTGTCGTCGCCGGCGCGGTCGATGGGAATGAATTCAGACCAGGAAAACAGGCTTTCCAGCCGGAACAGCATCAGCCCCTGGTCTTTATCGAAAGCATCCACCCGTTCGGCGCGGCGGCGTTTGCGTTTTTTGGCCAGGCCGCCGGATTTGGACATGGTGTTGTCGTCGCCAATGATCTGGCCTTTGAGTTTGCCCCGGCCCAGTACCGGATACAGCCAGAGCACCACCGGCCAGGGGTCGGTCAGGGCTTCTGGCAGGTCGTCTACGCTGCCCGGGTGAATCAGGGCCTGGCGAATGGCGGCCTCGCGCCTGGCTTCGTTGCCACGAAGGCTGTCTGGTTCCGGACGCCATTGCAGCGTGTGTTTTACCAGCCGCTGGTACATGGGCTCCAGGCCCGGCCAGCGGCTCAGCAGTTCCTGCACCATGGCCTGATTGCCTTGCAGCCAGCTGTGGTGGTGAATTTCGCCGAGCGACGCGAGGGCTGCCAGCCACAGGTACAGCTCCCGGTTCACCTTGCGGGACGGGAACAGGGCCAGTCTGTCTGGCAGGCGCAGGCTTTCTTCATCGCGCCAGGCCAGTTCAAATTTGCGGTGGGTGCCGGCCAGCTTTTGCAGGAATCGCCGGCGAATCTGGAAATGCCGGGGCTCAGCAGTCACCAGACTCAGAGCAGGGTCTCCGCCCATGGCCCGGAACATGACACCGAGTGTGCGGGCTTCGTCTTTCAGATGCACGGCATACTCGGGGAATTCGCCCATGGCCTGGCGGGTTACGTAGTCGTGCCATTTCAGTCCGACCCACTCTTCCATCTCGTGTCCTCGTCGTTCAGGCCCGTGATTGTCGCGGGGTGGATTCCACCTGGCGCACGGGAATCAGCACCGTCTGTTTGCCAGGTTCGCCGGGCTCCCAGGTCAGCAGGGAGCCTTCGGGGTTGTCTTTCTGTACTTCCCGGCAGGCGCTCACGCACTGCAGGCACTGGGTACAGCTGAATTTCGCCCGCTTATGGCTGCGGGTGGGCAGGCGCATGGGACAGGCTTCGTCGCAGGCTTTGGTACAGTCCCGGCACGCGGCAGCGCGTTTGGTATCGAAGGTAACCACCCGGCCCTTGCCGTTGGTCATCCAGGCGATGCTTTGTACCAGCCCCACGGCGCAGCCATATTTGCAGAACAGGTGCCGGGCAAACAGGAAATCGAAGGTAAAAACAGCGGTTGCTACCGCCAGGAAAATGCCGGGATACAGCCCAAGCTGGCCTGTCACCAGATCGGTATACAGGGCCATCGGTGGCAGCAGATATGAAAGTAATGCCAGGGCCCAGGAAAAACCGATCAGGGCGCACACCAGAGTAAGGCCGGCCCAGTGAATGGCCTTGCCTGTGCTGCCTTTTTTCAGGGCTTCCCAGAGGGTTGGGCGGCCGGTAATGCGGGTCATCAGGTCGTTGATGGTTTCTACCACGGAGAAGTGGGGGCACAGCCAGCCGCAATACAGGCGGCCCCACCTGAAGGCAATCCACAGAACCAGAGGCACCAGCACCAGAATGGGCAAGACAAACCAGAACAGGATCTGGCCAGCCACCTCGGCGGGAGTGCTCTGGGCGACCCAGTCCAGATTCAGGTTAAACGACAGGGGAAAGCCCAGCAGTATGAAGCGGGTTTCGGTCAGGTCGTAACGGAAAATATTGAGTACGGGCGCAAGCAAAAACAGCAGGAAGAAGGCGCTGCGGGTAATCAGGCGCTTCTGCTGGAGGGTGTCTTTCGGGTTGACGGCTTGCGCATGCACAGAGGTTGTCCAGGGTTTCGGGAATGTGCCGGGGCCCGAAGGCCCCGGCGATCAGACTTTATCAGGCGTCTGCCGTGGCAGGACCACGGACTTCCTCAGCCGGGCTGGCTTCGCCCTTGATGAAGAAGCTACCGAAGTACACCACCAGACCGGCCATGAAGAAGGCACCGGCGACAAATCGCATCCAGTAGAAAAGGGCGATCTGATCCTGGCCTGCCATGAAGGACAGCGCTTCACCGCTTTCCGGAAGACGCTGCAGCCAAACCTGCAGGACGCCGGCAGCGGTCAGGAACAGGGTGATGAACACCATGGAGATGGTCATCAGCCAGAAGCCCCACATTTCCACAATCTGGGCGGTATTGCTGTTGCCGTAGGGGCGACCGCGCATGATTGGCATGGCGTAGGAAATGATGGTCAGTACAATCATTACGTAGGCGCCATAGAAGGCCATGTGGCCGTGGGCTGCGGTAATCTGGCTACCATGGGTGTACCAGTTCACCGGAGCCAGAGTGTGCAGGAAGCCCCACACGCCAGCGCCCAGGAATGCCATGACGGTTGTACCCATGGCCCACAGCATGGCGGCCTTGTTCGGGTGGTTGCGTCGGCGACGGTTGATCATGTTGAAGGCGAAGACCACCATCATGAAGAACGGAAGCGGTTCCAGTGCAGAGAACACAGAACCCAGCCAGAGCCAGTATTCGGGCGGCCCGATCCAGAAGAAGTGGTGCCCGGTACCGATGATGCCGGTAATCAGCGCCATGGCGATGATCACGTACAGCCACTTCTCGATCACTTCGCGGTCTACACCGGTGAGCTTGATTAACACATAGGCCAGGATGGCACCCATGATCAGTTCCCACACGCCTTCTACCCACAGGTGGACCACAAACCACCAGAAGTACTTGTCGGTGGCCAGGTTACCGGGGTTGTAGAAGGAGAACAGCCACAATACGGCCAGGCCTACCAGGCCGGTGATCAGCACGATGTTGACCACGGTCTTGCGGCCTTTCAGCGCGGTCATGGCGATGTTATAGAGGAACGCCACCACGACCACGGCGATACCGATCTTGGTTATCGTGGGTTGCTCCAGGAACTCCCGGCCCATGGTGGGTAGCAACTTGTTCATGGTGACTTCTGCCAAGGTCGCGTAGTCCACAAACAGGTAGCCCAGGATGGTCAGCGTGCCGGCTGCCGCGAACACCCAGAACAGAATCCACGCCAGCAGGGGGCTGTGCAGTTCGGTCTGGGCTTCTTCCGGAACCATGTAGTAGGTGGCGCCCATGAAGCCGAAGAGCAGCCAGACAATCAGCAGGTTGGTATGCACCATCCGCGCAACGTTGAAAGGGATTTCCGGAAACAGGAAATCACCGACAACGTACTGGAGACCCAGAATCAGGCCGAACACAATCTGGCCGGCAAACAGAATCAGGGCAAAGATGAAGTAGGGCATGGCGACCCTTTGAGATTCGTATTTCATATCTGCTCCCTTACCCCTCGATGTTGGGTGGCCAACCGTTGTCGTCGATCTTGGATGTCCACTCCAGGAAAGCGGCCAGGTCTTCGATCTCGGAATCACTCAGATTGAAATCCGGCATCTGGCGCCGGCCCGGAATATTCGTGGGCATGGCGTTCATCCAGGCTTTCATGTATGCCTTGAAGACCTCAGTATCACCGCCGCCACGGCGGTCAAACACGTTGGCCAGTTCGGGAGCGAAGTAAGCGCCTTCGCCCATGATGGAATGACAACCGACACAGTTGTTCTCTTCCCACAGATGTTTGCCGCGCACCACCTGTTCGGTGAGCTCGTCGCGGTTATCCCGCTCGGGCATAGCACGCAGCTGAGTGTCAAAAGTCAGGGCCAGGAACAGCAGGACGAAGAAGGCACTTCCCCCCAGATATATGTTCCTGGCCATGCTTTTGGTAAAGCGCTCGGCCATTGGTCTCTCTCCTTGGTTGTTACGAATACCTGACTGCCCCACTAGGATATAAAGATGCATCCCTAATGCTATTGATGATTATCAAAGATGATCCCGGGTTTCTCTATTGCGCTGGGGAGTTACCTCTTGATGGGTAGGTGGTAGACTGCCCCGCTGGTTGTATTTTCAAGGTTTTACGCCCGGAGAGATCATGTCTGCCGCCCTGGCCCTGCTGCTTAAACTTCTTCCGCTTTATGTCACCGTTGCACTGGGTTGGATAGCGGGTCGGTTCCTGGAAGCCAGTGGCCGACATATAGCCGGCATCATGCTCTACATCGTCACACCGTCAGTGGTGTTTTCCGGCGTAATGGCGGCGCCGCTGAGCCCTGAGGTGATTCTGCTCCCCTTCCTTGTTTTCGGAACGTCATCGGTACTGGGGCTGGTTCAGTTGAAACTGGCCAAAAAGGCGCTGTCCGATGGCAGTGCAAACATAATTCCCCTGTGCGTAGGCTCGGGTAACACCGGTTACTTCGGGGTGCCAGTCGCATTGCTTTTGTTCGGGGAAGAGGGGCTGGGGCTTTATATTGTCTGTATGCTGGGTACGACGCTTTTTGAGAATTCCGTTGGCTTCTATCTTGCCGCAAGGGGCCGGTACAGCATCAAGGATGCACTGTGGCGGGTGCTTAAGCTGCCTTCGGTGTATGCCTTTCTGGCAGCGGTGGTCCTGAATCTGGCCGGGATAGGCATTCCGGATATTTTCGTTCCGCTGTTTGACAACCTGCGAGGCGCCTACAGCATTCTCGGTATGATGATAATCGGTATGGGCATTACAAGCTTCCGGGGGTTGGCCGGCAACCCTCGGTTCACGGCGCTGGCCTTTTTCGGCAAGTTTGTGATCTGGCCGTTGGTGGCTATTGTGTTCTGGTGGGTGGATTCAGCGCTTCTGGGAATCTACGAGCCGGCGGTGCATCAGGCCATTTTCCTGATTTCCATCACACCGATTGCCGCCAATACCGTGGTGATTGCGACTTTGCTGGAGGCCTCACCCAGGCAGGCAGCGGGTACTACGTTGCTCAGTACCTTGTTTGCCCTCGGTTTTATTCCAGTGATGATTGCTTTGGCGTTCGGCGCCGGATAAAGCCGGCTCCGGCAATCAGCAGTCCGGAAGCGAAACCCAGTGCATGGGCCTCCCAGATTACCGGTCCTCCAATCAGGGCCGTGGTCTGGGAACCGGCCAGTTCAAAACCTTCCAAAACAAGTTTCACGGACAGTGCTGCAAGCAGAGTGATGGAAAGCCAGCGATCCGTTTTCAGCTCTCTCATTGCCAGAATTGCGGCCAGGCCGTGGATACAGCCGGAGAATCCTCGATAGCTGGCCAGGTCTGGCCGGAGCGACAATAGTCCCAGGGAGATCGCTGCGGCCATCAGCAGTGTGATCCAGAGTAACCTGCCGACAGGCAGGAAGCGTGGGAACAGAAGAGCGAGAATAAGCACGCCTGCCAGATTCAACAGGAGATGGTTCACGTTCAGGTGAACCAGGTGACCCGTAAACAAGCGCCACCACTGGCCGGATGTGATTGTGTCCGGTTGCCACTGCAACAATTGAGGTGGAAGAAAAAATGAAAATACAAGCACCATGCATAACAAGAGTGCCGACCTGTTAACCACTCGAACCCTCATGCGGGACATGTCTCTCATAAATGCAGATTGTTACTGGTTCGGGCTGGTCTCGCCCTGCCAAGCCTATTAGTTTGCGCGAATTCCAATTGCCTTAACAGAAAAGGATTCGCCCGTGAGACGTTTGCTGTACCTTTTCCCGATACTGGTTCATGTCTGGCTGTTGTTGTTCTCAATTCATGCCAGCGCTTCGGAGTCGCTGGATTTGTGGATAGATGGCCAGGATTACGAAGTTGAGCTGCAAGCCAATAATCGGCTGGTCTCAGCCCTGGGGGCGCACCAGGCACTCGCCTTGGGCCGCCACTTTCAGGGTAAGGTGGCAGTCGACCCGGACAGCTGGGTAAGGGTGTCTCGCCTGCAGAATGGCTGGGAAGGTATGGCCTACCTGTTTGGGCGTATGCATGTGATTGGTGGCCGGCAGGACAGTCAGCAGTTGGTCACTAAGAGCTTTGGGTTTGATGTCGCTCCCAGCTGCGGTGTTGACCATGTACACAGCAGTGCCGTTATTGCTCCTGATCGTGTTCTTACGCCAATGATGGCGCAGGCGGTGTCTGCGAGCTACGACAGCCTCTGTGACAGCCGGGTAGAAGGAGCCTGTCTGTTGCTGGAGCTGGAGGTGGTTTTCGATCTCGAATTCCAGCAACGTTTCCCCGACGACTTCCAGGATCGGGCTGTCAGCATTCTGAATCTGGTGGAAGGGTTCTATTTCGAGCAGTTCGGTATTGCGCTGGATACCCTGAGTCTTACTTTCCTGAAGACGAATACCTTCACCACATCCACTTCAGCGGATGAACTATTGGATGATGTGCGCGCGCAGGTGGCCGGCGGCAGTCTGCCGTTTCAGCAGAATCGGCGCGCCCTGTTGCACCTGGTGAGCGGAAGGGATTTCGATGGAAGTACGGCCGGGCTGGCCTGGGTAGGTAGCCTCTGTAGTAACAGCGGGTATGGTACCGGTGTTACCAACGCGTTTGACTCCAACGTGTTGACCGCTGTCGTCGTTGCCCATGAGCTCGGTCATAATTTCGGTGCCAATCATGATGAGCAGCAGAACAGCTGTTCGACCGGATTCATCATGAGCCCCTGGGCAAACCCGGATGCGACCCGGTTTTCGTCGTGTTCTGAAACCAATCTGATCAATACCATTAACCAGCAACCGGCGCTGGAACAGTGTTTCAATTTTCCGGCCGATACCATGCTCACGGCGGTAACCACAAATCCTGAGAGGATACCGGGACAGAGCCAGTTCCAGGCCTTTTTTGATATTGGCTATCAGAGCGCTTCCGAAAATGCAGATCGATTGGAAGTCACGGGCGAACTGACGGGCACAGACACCCGGCTGGAGATGGTCACCGTTGACAGTGTGCCTTGCGAGATCTCATCCCGGTCCTATAGCTGTTCCGATCTTATCCCCGATGCTCAGGGACACCAGCTCGCGATTCAGGCATATTCAGGTACCGAAGCCAATCTGACCCTGAATCAACGGGTCTCCCTGATCAGCTTGAGTGGTGAAGTACTGGATTTGCAGCCGGCCAACAATACGCTGGAAAGCCGTTTTGAGGTCGCGCCCACCGCGGTTGCGGCTCCTGGTGACCTGGTGGTGACACCGGAGGCCCGGAGTGCGTTTCTGCGATGGCAACCAAGCGAGACCACAGAAGCTGGCTATGTTGTGCAACGTATGGCCCCTGGCGAGACCGCCTATTCCGACCTGCCTGTGACCTTGTCGGCGGGCACGAATCAGTACCGCGATGCGTCTTTGATCGCGACCGGTGAGTATGCGTATCGCGTGGTGGCCGTGCTGGAGGGCGTGCGTTCATTGCCCGGCAATTCAGCGAGCATAAGCTGGAACAACGCCCCTGTTGCTCCCGAGGGGCTGACCGCTGTGGCCGAGGCGGGCCGTGTGCTGCTGGCCTGGACCGAGAATGCTGGTCCTCAGACCGGATATCGGATTGAACGTCGCCGTACAGGAACTGAATATACCCCGTGGCAGTTGCTGGCAACGGCTCCTTACGGTACCGAGAGCTATGTCGATGAGACACCGGTGGCGGGATATACCTACGAATACCGACTGGTTGCTATCAACGGTGGTCAGTTTGCCAGCAGTGAGACGGTTCCGGCAATCATGCCGGAGCTCGAGGAAACCTCGACCGACGAAGACCAGGGTGGCGATTCATCCGGTGGCGGTGGCAGCCTGGGCGCGGGGTGGTTGCTGGTTGCTCTGACGGCCGTGATCGTCAGAAGGAGGCGGTGGTGGAACGTCAGATAACCTGCACAGGCCTGGTGCTGGTGGTGTCATTGCTGGCGGCGGGTTGCGCCGGCGCCGGCAAAGACAATACCCCGGTGCTGGATTTTCAACAGGCTCAGGCCGTTTGGCAAGCCCATGGTATCGACAGTTACGAGGTTACGGTGTGGCAAACCTGTTTCTGCCCTCCCGACCTGCTCCAGCCCATGCGAGTGACTGTGCGCGAGGGAACGGTGATCGATGTTGAAGGTTTGGAACAGCCGATCAACCATCCGGATATTCTGGACCCCAGGCGCCTGACCATTGATGGTTTGTTGGGTGTTATTGATAAAGCCCGGCACAGTGCAGAAACCCTGGTCGCTGAGTACGATCAACGCTATGGGTTCCCGGTACGGCTGGAAGTGGACGGTAGCCCATTCATCGCAGACGATGAATTCTCCTACCGTCTATCGGATTTCCAGCCTTTCTGAGGGACTCAGGTCTCGCTGGCCTGCAATTGTGCGTCACGCTTCGCGTCATTGATATCGGCGCGGGCATGGCGAACCACGCTAACTCCGGCGGTGACGGCCAGCGTACCCATGATGGCTGCGACGATCAGATCTGGCCAGGCACTGCCGGTGCCGAACACGCCCAGTGCGGCGGCCATAACGGCCATATTGCCGATAGCGTCGTTGCGGCTGCAAAGCCAGACCGAGCGCATGTCTGAGTCACCGTCCCGGAACCGGAACAGCATCACGGCAACAAAGACATTGGCGGCAAGCGCCAGCAGCCCCACCATGCCCATGGTCAGTGGCTCGGGCGTGATGCCGCTTTGCAGTACCCAGACGGCCCGGCCCCAGACCACCAGTCCGAACACGGCCATGGTCAGACCTTTTACCATAGCCGCCCGCCCGCGCCAGAGCATCCCCATTCCCAGAACGCTCAGAGAAAGCAGATAGTTGGCGCTGTCGCCAAAGAAATCGATGGCATCGGCCATCAGGGAAACGGACCCGGATTGCAGGCTGGCGAAGCCTTCCACCAGAAACATCACCAGATTCACCCACAGCGCCAGCCAAAGCGCTTTTCGGAACCCCGGAGCGGGAGTTTTGGGTTCAGGTGCAGAACAGGAACACGCCATAGAGACCTCCAATGTTTAAGTGTCTCCATTAAAAACCCTGTAGTTGCTACAGGGTCAACACCTGCTAATCATGATGGCCTGATCCATGAGTGCCTGGTACATGGTTATCCGATGCGGTGGGTTCCGGGAGGGTGGCCAATTCGTCGCTGAGCCCGCCCAGAATCCCACATTCCCGGATGGTCCGCGGGTCTGAACAGGCGTTCTGTAGGTTGACCAGCATCTGTTCCAGGCTTTTCAGTTCGTTGAGCCTGGCCCGCACATGTGACAGGTGTCGAGCCAGCAGAGCATTGACGTCTGAGCAATCGGCAGTGGGTTTTTCAGCCAGCCGGATGAGTTCACGAATCTCGTCCTGCGCCATGTCCAGATTGCGGCAGCGCCGGATGAACAGGAGGCGGTCGAGGTGTTCCTGACGATAATAGCGATATCCGTTTTCGCCGCGCTCTGGCTTGGCCATCAGCCCGATTTTTTCAAAATAACGGATAGTTTCTACCGGAACACCGGCCTGCCGGGACAACTCTCCAATTTTCATGATGTATTCCCTTGAATGCCTGACATCGGTCAACTCTCAGCCCGAAGACGATACTGTCACTATGGTACAGTGGCGCGGTGGTTTCATGGAATGAGGAGGCGACTGTGCTGGAGCGCCTGCAACACCGGCTGGGCTTGCAGACAATACCCGGAGTGTTCTTTAGTTCAGCTGCTATAGCCGCGCTGTTTGTGGCTTTGGCGATTCCTTTTGACCAGGCTGTGGCCAGCAGTTTCGGGCAGTTGACCGGATGGGTGGCCCGTAACCTGGGCTGGTTCTATATCCTGGCGGTGTCTTCGCTTCTGATTTTTCTTCTTGGTCTGGCGCTCAGTCGCTACGGCAGCATCCGCCTTGGGGCGGATGACAGTCGGCCGGACTACTCGAATCTCACCTGGTTCACCATGCTGTTTGCTGCCGGCATTGGCACTATCCTCATGTTCTGGGGGGTGGCTGAGCCGGTGTCCCACTTTGCCAATCCGCCATTTGATGGTGTGCAGGGCGGCACCGAGCAGGCCGCTACCGACGCCATGACCATTGCCCTCTATCATTTCGGCCTTCACACCTGGACCATCTTTGCCATGCCGGGGCTGGCCATTGGTTATTTCTCCTATCGCCACAGCCTTCCCATGCGTATCAGCAGCCTGTTCTACCCGATTCTTGGTGAGCGCACCTTTGGTCCATGGGGCTGGGCGGTGGACGTTATCGCGGTGTTGGGCACGCTGTTCGGGGTGGCGACGTCGCTCGGGCTGGGCACGTTGCAGCTGAACAGTGGACTGAATTACCTGTTCGGTGTTCCTTCCGCGGGCTGGGTTCAGGTTCTGCTGATCACGGTTATTGCCAGCATTGCAGCGACCTCGGTAGCGCTAGGCCTGGACAAAGGAGTTCGGCGGCTGTCCCAGGTGAATATTCTGCTGGCGATTGTCTTGCTGCTGTTTGTATTTGCGGTGGGCCCTACCGTGTTTATTGCCGAAGGTATGGTTCAGAGCGTGGGTGATTATTTTGATGCCTTGCCCTGGCTGGCGTTCTGGACAGAAACCTTTCGCGAGTCGGACTGGCAACGCAACTGGACGTTGTTCTACTGGGCCTGGACGATTTCCTGGGCGCCCTATGTGGGTATTTTCATTGCCCGGATTTCCCGTGGGCGAACCATTCGGGAGTTCGTAGCCGGCGTACTGTTTGCGCCAACCGCGTTTACGCTGGTGTGGTTCGGCATCTTTGGTCTCTCTGCCATCAACGTTGAGATGAATGGCCTGGTGGCACTGGCGGATCAGGTGCAGAGGGATCCGTCGGTGGCCATCTTTGCGTTTCTTGATGTTTTTCCGCTGGCGGAGGCGGCTTCTGCTCTGAGTGTGGTCATTATTGTCATTTTCTTTACCACGTCATCGGACTCCGCCTCCCTGGTGATTGATATGCTGACACGCCGGGACGACCAGCCTTCGCTGATTCGCCAACGGATTTTCTGGGCGGCGGCCCAGGGGGTAATTGCGGCCACTCTGTTGCTTGCCGGCGGGCTGGATGCTCTGCAGAACGTGATCACTTCACTTGGTTTACCGTTCTGTATTCTGCTGATTTTTATGGCGGTGTCCCTCTATCGCGCTCTGCACGCCGATTATCGCGGCTACAGTGTGGATGAGCTGGTGCGAGGCCGCGCCTTCCCGGAAGTGGAAGCCGATTCTGAACCCAAACAGGAGAAAGGTTATGTACCGGAAGCTGCTGATCGCGATTGATCCGAAAGACGACGGGGAGGGCAAGCGTGCACTGGAAGCGGCCCTGAATCTTCTGGAGGAGGGGGGCGAGTTGCACCTGGCCAGTGTCTTCAACCCGGGTGGCAGCGGTTTCTTTCCTCACGTCACCGAAGAAGCACCGGAAGACAAAGAAGAACAGGTGCGGCACCACCTGGATCTGCTGGCCCGGAAATACCTGCCCCTGAACCGGGAGGCGATCCTGCACGTGGTGGCCGGTTCGGCCGGTGAGAAACTGGTGGCACTGGCCGGCCAGCTGTGTGCAGACCTGATGATTCTGGTCTCCCGTGGCGGTGGCAGCCACTGGCCGTTGCGCAAGGCAACGGTGGAGTATGTGTCGGTCAATGCCCCTTGTGCGGTGCTGGTGCTTCCCAGTATGGAGAAAAACGAGAGCGACGGACCTGTAGAGAGCGAGTAAGGTCCTTGTTCATTGGAATCAAAAAAGAGGGAGCTGTGATGACGGTTCAGAGTCCTGGCTGCCAGTCCTGGGCCGGTTCTGTGCCGGCCCCTTTCGACTGCCATGACGGTTGAGAACCCGGTCCGTCTCTGTCTGGCTCACTTGCTGCTTCCTGAACTCTCCGACAGCCTTGCGAGCCACCCGTGCTGCCTGCTCATGATCACAGACTGGTGAAATATAGGTATTGCCGCCAAAGCGCTGCTTCTGGGCCGGCGTCATCAGCCATGGGGTGTGGATCATTTCCGCCGGGACGCCGGCCAGCTCCGGTATCCAGCGGCGGATGAACTCACCTTCCGGATCCAGTTTCTGGCTCTGCAACACCGGGTTGTAAATGCGCAGGGCGTTGATGCCGGTGAGCCCCGATTGCATCTGGGCCTGGGGATAGTGAATGCCGGGCTCGAAATCGGTAAACAGGCGAGCCAGGTGCAGTGCCGGGTCCCGCCAGTGCAGCCAAAGCTGATAACTGGCCACCGCCATCAGCATGGCCCGCATGCGGAAGTTAATCCAACCGGTGTGCTCCAGGCTGCGCATGCAGGCATCCACCAGCGGCCAGCCGGTCTGGCCCTCCTGCCAGCGATGCAGTCGCTCGCTGTTGTTTGGTCCGGTTTTCAGGTGCTCCAGTTCCCGATGCATGGCACGGAATTCCAGTTCCGGTTCATCCTCCAGCTTCTGGATAAAGTGGCAATGCCAGTGCAGCCTTGAGCGAAAGCTGGTGAGGCTTTTCTTCTTGCGAGGCAGAGTGTTGCGGTGGTCTCCGGTCTCTTTTGACTGCTGATAGACATCGCGTAGGCTGATGGTGCCCCAGGCCAGGTGAGGGCTGAGCCGTGAGCAGGCGCGAGGTGCGGTAAGCGGTGAGGACATGTTGTACTGATAACCCACGCACCGCCGTTCCAGAAACGAATCCAGCAGGGCAATGGCCCGTTCGCTGCCGCCGGCCTGACGATCCGGGCATGGGCCACCGTTAAGCTGGGCGGGTGCGGGTAAGCTCTGCGGCCAGCCGGAGGTATCCGGCGAACGAATCCCTTCGGGTGCAGGCAGGCGTGTGCTTTTGATGATCCGGTTCCAGTGCTGGTCCCAGTCGTCCCGGTTGACCAGTCGCCGAACGACACCAAAGCCCTGCCATTCGCGGAACTCAATCTGCTGGCTCTGGCACCAGGCAATCACCGCTTTATCCCGTTGAAAGGTCCAGTCCCCGCCGGTTTCCTGATGGCAGAACACCTGTGTGATGCCGTACTGCTGTTTCAGGTCATCCAGGGTTCTGATGACCTCCCCGTGAGCAATCAGCAGATCACTGCCCAAGCGTTTTAACTGCTTGCGCAAGGATTCGAGAGACTCTGCAACGAACTGCCACTGCCGGCGGGAGGTGTCCTGTTGCTGCCAGTATTCCGGCTCCACCACGTACAAGGGAATCACCGGCTGCCCGGATTGCACAGCGGCGCACAGCGGGCCGTGATCCACCACCCGTAAATCCCGTTTAAACCAGACCACGACTGCCATCAATGCGGCCCTCGATTGCGCCGGCAACGCTCACTGCAGTATTTCACCTGGTCCCAGTCCTTTGCCCATTTCTTGCGCCAGGTGAAAGGGCGATGGCAGGCCGGGCAGATTTTCTCAGGTAAGTGCGGTTTTTTGTGCATGGGCGGTTTATGGGTTTAACTGAAAGAGGTGTGTGGATATACGTGACTGAGCTTCCAGAGGTTTTGCCATGTCCCGATTCGACGACAACATCCTGCCACCCTCGGTCCTGATCTTCGACTGGCACGGTACCCTGGTGGACACCCATGATGCCATGTTTAGCGCCATGGAGGAGATGTTACCGCAACTGGAAGAGCTGGGCCTCGTGGAGCAGTTGCTGCCTGAAGACCAGTGCCGCACCGAAGACGATGCCCGGTTGGTGCGTTACATTCGCATCTACCGCCGATTGCACCCGCGGATTCTGGCTGAGCGCCGGGTCTCCCGAACGGATATTTTCAACGCCATCTTTGGTGAGAACAAGGCTCCCAAGCTGATCGCGCATAAAGCCTACAATCAGGCTTACCGGAAGTACTTCGGCCAGGTGAAACCGTTTCAGCCGGGCGCTTATGAGTATCTGTCGGCACTGAAAGCCATGGGAATCAAGCTGGCGGTGTGCACCAACCGCAACCGGGAGTTCCTGGACAGGGAACTGCAGATTGTCGACGAGGGCCGCTGGCTGCATTTGTTCGATGCCACCGTGTGTGCTGACGACGTCACTGAATACAAGCCGGATCCGGAGGTGATTCTCAAAGCGCTGGAAAAGCTGTCGATCCAGGCGGATGACCACGTCTGGTATATCGGGGACAGCTATGTGGACATGCTTACCGCACACCATGCCGGTGTGGCTGGGGTGTTCTACAACGGTGCCTGCTGGGAGCCCGACCGGATCAGCAGCTGGTTCACCAAGCGAGACGCCCCGACCGCTGTTCTCGACAGCTTTGAAGATCTGATGGATTTACTCGCCCTGCTGGAACGTGAGCATTCCGAAGCGTTTGTCGCCAGCCCGGCAGAGGTGCGCCCGAAACCCTTCCCGGCACCAGAGCGGCCGGAACCCCGCATTGAGCCAGACTGGCACCCGGCGGTGGTGAAACTGATTCGCCCGGCGGTGATCCTGTTCGACTGGCACGCTACTCTGGTGGATACCCTTGATGCCATGTACCACGCGGTGGATGACATGCTGCCGGATTTCCACAAGCTGGGGTTGATGGACCGGATGGTGGCGCCGGAAGACAGCAAAACCCCGGAAGATGCCCGCCTGGTGGCTTACGTGCGGGAGTTCGCCAAACTGCACCCCAAGGTAAAGGCTGATCGTAAAATCTCCCGCACCGATATTTTTGAAGTGCTGTTCGGTGAGGATCAGGACGCCAAGCAGGTTGCCCACAAAGCATTCAATCATCACTACCGGAATCACTATGGCACCGTGAAAGCCTTTGAACCTAGGGTTCGGGAAATGCTGGAAGGGCTGCGCAAGCTGGGTATCCAGGTGGGCGTGATCACCAACCGCGACCGGGAGTTTTTCGAGCATGAACTGGCGGCGGTGGAAGATAGCGGCTGGACACACCTGTTTGACGTTAACGTGTGTGGTGATGATACCCCGCTGCGCAAACCCCACCCGGATCAATTGCTGCTGGCAGTGCAGAAGCTGGATTACCCACCGGACCCCAGTGTGTGGTACGTGGGCGACTCTACCACTGACATCATTGCGGCCAAACGGGCCGGTATGACCGCGGTGTTCTTCAACGGCGCCCAGTGGGATTTGCCGTGGCTGAACCGGATTTTTCCCGGTACTCACAAACACCCGGACAAACCGGATGTAGTGGTTAATGATTTCTCCGAGTTCTGGGCTCTGGTGCTGGCCTGCGAAGTCGGGCCGCCCTGACTCTGGAAGATGTTGGTTATTCTGCCGAGCCGGGGGCGGGGGGATTGTGAAGAGCGTGTTCGATGTCGAGCCCGAGTACCAGCACGCCTTCGCGTCCGTTGTTGGGTTCATTCAGCGGCACCGGAAAGCTGACCATCACCTGGAAACGGGCGGTGGAGGCATCGTAGCGAATCGGCGAAATCCACATGTCGCGCTTTCTCTCAACGCCTCGGTCGGTTTCAAGGGCGATTTCCTGAACCTTGGGCTCGTCGCCCTGCCAGAAGTCTGAGGACAAGCGGCTCATGGCGACCAGGGCCCCGGCTTTGTCGGTCAGCAGTACCTCGGTAACGAGTGGCGAGTGGCTGGCCTGCCAGGCTGTCATTGCCCGGGAAGCCGGCAGCTCAAGTATTTCGCCAGCCAGCGGTGTCGGATGGTGGGGTGCCAGCGCTTGCCAGAGCGTGTCCTTGGTCAGGATATCGGTCAGGTTGTCGTAGGTTGGCCCCTGGTAGATGGCATTGGTCAGATTGATGTTGCCGGAGAGATCAGCCATCAGTGCTTGCGCCAGCCCCTGAACCTCGGACGCTTCCTGTTCGGACAATTGCATACTGGGCATTGCACAGCCAGCGAGGTGTGCGTTAAATCCGGACAGGAAGCGAGGGTGGTCCGCAGAAAAGCGAGAGCTCACATACAGGTGCAAAGGCGCGTACCGAACAAAATCAGAATTCAGTGACCAATCTACCCTGGATTTCTGGTCTTGCAGGTAGTTCATGGCACGCAGGTCCATCAGGGCGAGATCAATCCGCTTTCGTACCAGAAGCGCTGGAAGCTGCTCAGCCCCTGTAACCGTGATAAACGGTTTCAGATCATTGTCTTCCAGCCAGATGGCTTCATTGCTGCCACCGACCACACCAATTCTTGCCTTGCCGGGATCCGGTTTGGCTTCGGCGGTAAAGAACCAGTGCCATTTCTCCAGGGCGACCGGGTGCGAGCGAACGGCGGATTGGTCCAGTTCCTCGGATGCCCCGACGGCATAGTAGCCGTCCACCAGGTTGCGTTCCAGTGAGTAACGGGCCCGGCTTTGCGGCATCAGACTGATCCTGGCCTGAAATCCGGACTTGTTCAGGGCGCAGCGGATGGTTTCCGTGGTTTCACCGGTAACCACCGGAATCTGGGGTTCCTCATACTGGTAAGGCGGTGCCAGAAAGGTATACAGGCTGAAGCCATGGTGGTCTGCCCTCACGCTCAATGAGGCCATAACAAGGCTCAATCCGATAATCAGGCTGCGGGCATCCATGTGCGCACTCAAGCGTCCAGATTGCTGACAATGGTATGAGCATAGCAGTCATAATCCCGCTTTTCCGTACCTCATTTGGCGTAGTCGGATCACAGTGTTTCGATATTGGCCAGAACCCAGTCTGCCCTTGCCCGCAAGGCTTCCCGCCGCTCTGGCTTCTGCTTGTCCCAGTTCCGGTACATCATGGTCATTCGTGGATTGTTGGCAAAATCCTCGCGGTGCCGGTCAATGAAGTGCCAGTACAGGCTGTTGAACGGGCAGGCGCGGTCTCCGGTAGCGTCCTGCACCCGGTAGTGGCAGTTCTGGCAGTGGTCAGACATGCGCTGGATGTATTTGCCGCTGGCGGCGTAAGGCTTGGAGCCCAGGTAGCCACCATCGGCGTGCATTACCATGCCCAGGGTGTTGGGCAGCTCCACCCAGTCGAAGGCGTCGATATACACCGCCAGGTACCAGTCACAGATGGCTTCCGGTTTCACCCCGGCCAGGAGGGCAAAGTTACCGGTGATCATCAGTCGCTGGATGTGGTGGGCATAGGCGTTGCGGGCCGTGGCGTTGATGGCCTTGTGCATGCAGCGCATCTTTGTATCGCCGGTCCAGTAGAACCAGGGCAGCTCACGGCTGTTGCCCAAACGGTTTTCCCGGGCGTAACCGGGCATCAGCAGCCAGTAGATGCCGCGCACGAATTCCCGCCAGCCGATGATCTGGCGGACAAAGCCTTCCACGGCATTCAGCGGCGCCCGGCCGGCGTGCCAGGCCCGTACCGCTTCTTCACACACCTCCATGGGATCCAGCAGGCCGGTGTTGAGATAGGGGGACAGGATGGAATGGAACAGCCAGTCTTCATTGTCTGATATGGCATCCTGGTAGTCGCCGAAGCAGGGCAGGGCGAAGTCGACAAAGTGGGCAAGCGCTTCCTGCGCCTGTTCGGCGGTCACGGCGTAGTGAAAATTTCCCGTGGTGCCGAAATGTTCTGAAAAGTATTCGTTTACCAGCTCGATCACTTCGGTGGTGATGGCATCCGGTTCCTCACGGAACGGGGCCGGGGCGGGAGGCTTGCCGGCCCATTTCTTTCGGTTGTCGGTGTCGAAGTTCCACTGGCCACCTTCGGGCTGGCCTTCGGAGGTCATCAGCAAACCCGTTTTTTTGCGCATTTCTCGATAGAAGAATTCCATGCGCAGCTGCTTTCGGCCCTCGGCCCAGCGGGCGAACTCGTCAATATTGCAGACGAAGCGGGTATCTGGCCGGATTTCCACGGGGATGCCCAGTGTTTTGTGCCAGCGGCTGATCTGTTCGTGTAAACGCCACTCACCACATTCTGTCGTAATGACTCGCTCCGGTTGGTATTCCCGTGCCAGCTCCGCTATTACCTGTTCAATAGATTGTGCCGGATTGTCCGGGTGATAGCGCTGATAGTGAACCCGCCAGCCATCCTCCTCCAGCGCATCGGCAAAGTGCCGCATGGCACTGAAAACGAACACCAGCTTCTTCTTGTGATGGTTGGTGTAGCTGGCTTCACTGTGGACCTCGGCCATCACGACCAGGTCGTTGTCCTTGTCTGCGCCCTCAAGGGCAGAGAGATGGTGGCTGAGTTGATCACCCAGGATCAGGATGAGATTGGCCATGACGGGCTCCGGCTGAGTTTATCCTTTAGAGGTAGGCAGAATACGCCATGGGCGCAAGGGTGGTTCATTGGGTATGCTGGTACACTCAGCTGATTCGCATCAAATCGTGCCGGCCGCCGGTCAGGCATAATGCGCGCTTTCCGGCATGCCGATCCTATTCGACGTTAGAGTTTTACTATGGCTTCTGATACCGCTGCAGCAAACAATCTGCCCGCTTTCATCTGGGATGAGGCGCTCATCCGCCGTTATGATCTGAGCGGACCTCGCTACACATCCTATCCAACAGCGGTGGAGTTCACCCCGAACTATTCCATTGAAGACATGGTCAAGGCGGCTGGCCGCAGCAAGGCCGCTGGCGGGCCCATCTCGCTTTATACTCACCTGCCGTTCTGTGCGCACCTTTGCTACTACTGCGCCTGCAACAAGGTGATCACCAAGAAGCGCGACAAGGCCATGCCCTATGTGGAGCGGGTACTGAAAGAAGCGGCCATCCAGTCGAAACTGTTCGGTGCCGACCGCCCGGTCAAGCAACTGCACTGGGGTGGTGGTACACCTACCTTCCTGCCCAGAGATGTGATGCAACACCTGATGGCCGGTTACGGTGAGTTGTTTAACCTGCAGTCCGGCGACGATCGGGACTACAGTGTCGAAATCGATCCCCGGGAAGTGGACGAAGATACTCTGTCCACCCTCTGGGAGCTGGGTTTCAACCGTATCAGCCTGGGCGTACAGGATGTGAATCCGGAAGTGCAGAAGGCGGTGAACCGTATCCAGCCCCGGGACATGACTGAGTCGGTATTGGACGAAGCGCGCCGCATCGGCTTCCGCTCCATCAACCTGGATCTGATCTACGGCCTGCCGTACCAGACTCCGGAAAGCTTTGCCGAAACCCTGGAATCGGTGATCGAGATGTCGCCGGACCGGCTTTCGGTGTTCAGTTACGCGCATCTGCCGGACCGTTTCTATCCGCAAACACGGATTCAGGCCGATACACTGCCCAGTCCGCAGCAGAAACTGACGATTCTGCACAACACCATCAACCGTTTGCTGGAAGCTGGTTACGAATACATCGGCATGGACCACTTCGCCAAGCCGGACGACAGCCTGGCGGTAGCCCAGCGCGAAGGCCGCCTGCATCGAAACTTCCAGGGATACACCACTCACTCGGATTGTGACCTGGTGTCCCTGGGTGTCTCCGCCATCGGCCAGACCGACGACGCCTACTTCCAGAACAACCACGACCTGCCGTCCTGGGAGGCGTCCATCGATGCTGGCCAACTGGCGATTATTCGTGGCGTGGGCCTGACCCGCGACGACCGCATCCGACGCTGGGTGATCGGCCAGCTGATCTGCCAGTTCCGACTGGACCGCAAGCAGTTTGCCGAACAGTGGAATGAAGATTTTGACCGCTATTTCGCGGATGAAATGAACCGCCTGAAGCCGATGATTCAGGACGAGTTGATTGCGGATTGCGGTTCTTTGCTGCAGGTTCAGCCAGCCGGTCGCCTACTGATCCGGGCCATTTGCCAGATCTTCGATCTGTACCGCAAGGAAGGGGCGAGCCAGCGGTTCTCCAGAATTATCTGACTGGAGAACAATGAGCACAAACGCAAGAGGGCTGCCACATGGCAGCCCTCTTGCGTTGTCGTGGAGGGTTTTCTGATCAGGCCACTTTGAACTCATTGGCCAGATCCTGTAACTGGCGGGCCAGCCGCGCCTGTTCCTGGGTGACCTCGGTGATTTCCTTGGAGCCGGTCAGGGTCAGGAGGGCAGCTTCGCTTACAGATTCCATATTACCCGCCAGTTCGCGCGTGACCGCAACCTGCTGTTCCGACGCAGTGGCAATCTGGGTCGCCATATCGGAAATGCTGTTCACGTCCATCAGAATGTCAGCAAAGGTCTGTTCCATCTCCGAGGCTTGCGCGCTGGTCTGGTCGGCCAGTTTGTGGCTGGTGATAATTGAACGGCTGGCGTTGTCGGTGATGGTCTTGAAGCCGTTGATGATATCTTCGATCTGGGTAGTGGATTCATGGGTTTGCTGCGCCAGTGTGCGAACCTCATCCGCCACTACCGCAAAGCCTCGTCCGTGCTCGCCCGCCCGGGCGGCTTCGATCGCTGCATTCAACGCCAGCAGATTGGTCTGGTCGGCAACTTTCCGGATAACATCAACCACATCGCTGATGGTCGTGCTGCGTTGTTCCAGTTCTTCGATAACCTGGTTGACGTCCTGTACTGACTTCGCCAGTTCCCGGATCTGGGAGACACTGGTGTGCAGCACCTTCTCGCCGGTCTGGCTTTTCTCCATAGCCCGACTGGAGGCGTCCGCCACCTGCTGGGTGTTGTGAGAAATCTCCTCTGAGGTTGCCGACATTTCTTCGGTGGCAGCGGCCACCTGCTCAATCTGTTGTTGCTGGTTCTTGATCTGTGAGGAATTCTGGCCCGCGGTTGAGCTGGTTTCCTCGGTGGCTGTGGCCAGCTGTACGCTTGCCTTGTCGATTTGCAGCAAGGCCTCGCTAAAACGGCCAAACAGTTCATTGATTGCCTCGGCTATGGTGCCAGTCTCGTCCTTGCTGGAGACCGGAATCGCCTGCGACAGGTCCTTGTTGTCCATGGCGTTTCGAACACCTTCCAGCAGCTGATTCACCTGCTGATGAATGGCGCGAATAATCACGGTCATTAACAGAACCACCAGAACGATTGACGTCGCGGCAATGGCCGATGCCCAGATCAGATTGCTTCTGGCGGCATTCACGCCAGCGGTGCCCAGTGCTTCAACCTGTGACAGCATATCAGTGCGGATGCCGTTAATGGCCTGTATGCGGTTGGTAGAGGCTGAAAACCAGTCACTGGCTTCCAGGCCGTACATACCGGAAGGGCTGCTCAGAAGCATATCTCGCTGATCCAGCATTTTTCGGTGCTCGGCGGTTTCGGGAAATGACTCAATCCGACCACGGATATCCGAATTTGCACTCAGCATGGTGATTGCGGTCTGGAAATACGCTTGCTGACGCCCTGACAGGGCCGCTATTTGCCCAACGGCAGGCAGGTCGAAGTTGCCGCTGCGCACCAGTGACGCCCCTGCAGCCCGTTCACGGCCTGCCATTTCGGCAGCTTCGGCAAGGGCAAGGTAGGCATTGATCTGCCGGGCCAGCTCGGGCTCAGATGCCCGGCGCACCAGCAACGGAATACGGTTAAGGATTTCCATGATCAGGCTGGTGTAGCGGGCGCCGGATTCGGCACCAGCCAACACCCGGTTATCAATATCCCTGCGCAGACTGATTAGATTGCCAATGTCCCGCTGGAATTTGTCGACGCTTGCCTGAATGCTGCCGTCAAAACGGGCTTCTTCAGCCAGTGCCTTGATTCCGTTCTGGTAGGCGCTCAGGTTCCTGTCAGTATTTTGTCTCTGGGATTGAAGGTTGCGGGCTGCCTCGCGCTCGCCGTCAGAATCCGGGGCGCTGGAAATAAACACGGCCGAACGGCCCCGTTCTTTCTGCAATTCCTCAACCAGCGGATCCCCAAGCTCAGCCAACTGAACCAAGATATTGAGCTGTTGCATGTTGTCCAGGTCATCCATATTACGGGAGATGCTCTGGACCGCGAAAAATACAATGACCAGCAGCGCAGGCAGCACCAAAGTAATCAGCTTGCCTCGCATGGAGAGGTTGTTGATAAAAGTCATGGGAGGGCCTCATCATTGAGAATGGCGTCCATTGTGGATAAGTGTAGCAGTTCAGACCATTGACGCCTTGGGGTACCTGAGGGGGTAGATTTCCACATGTAAGTGCTTGTAATAAAACGTTAAAGCAATGAGTTTTATGCAGTTTTGGTTCAGGTAGGGGTTAATGCGTAGAGTATTACCAAAGGGGTATTTGACAGGTTTCTGTCAATCCGCTGACAAAGGTCAAGGTGGGCTAAGTCGCTGACCGGTAAGGTGCACGGCAACGTGCTCAGCGGAGAAAACCATGGAACTTGTATGCCCGGCTGGTAGCCTTCCCGCCCTTAAAACCGCCGTGGACAATGGAGCCGATGCGGTCTATTTCGGCTTCCGGGACAGTACCAACGCCCGCCAGTTTGCTGGCCTGAATTTTAACGACAAACGTGCAGCCGAGGGCATTGAGTACGCTCATTCAAAAGGCAGTCGTGTGTTCTGTGCCATCAATACCTATCCGCAACCGGATGGCTGGGAACACTGGAAAGCCGCGGTGGATCGTGCCGCCGGCCTCGGGGTGGATGCCATTATCCTGGCCGATATGGGACTGCTGGATTACGCTGCAAACAGGCACCCGGATATCCCCCGGCATTTGTCGGTTCAGGGTTCTGCCACCAGCCATGAGGCCCTGTCGTTCTACAAGGACAACTTCGATATCCGCCG
The DNA here is from genome assembly GCF_002420325.1 of Marinobacter sp. UBA5687. Lineage (NCBI taxonomy): Bacteria > Pseudomonadati > Pseudomonadota > Gammaproteobacteria > Pseudomonadales > Marinobacteraceae > Marinobacter > Marinobacter sp. UBA5687. The sequence goes on along the minus strand of NZ_DIHV01000064.1, from coordinate 3,434 downwards.
GGCAGTGCTGCCGCGCGTGCTGTCTCTGGATCAGGTTCGGGGTGTGGCCAAGCATAGCCCAGTGGAGCTGGAAGTTTTTGCCTTCGGCAGTCTGTGCATTATGGCGGAGGGTCGCTGCTACCTGTCTTCTTACCTCACGGATGAATCCCCCAACACTCGGGGTGCCTGTTCACCGGCCAAGGCGGTGCGTTGGCAGGAAACCTCTCAGGGGCTGGAATCCCGCCTGAATGAAGTGCTCATTGATCGCTATGGACCCGGTGAATCTGCCGGTTACCCGACCCTGTGCAAGGGCCGGTTTGAAGTGGAGGGCAGCGTGTACCATGCCATCGAAGAGCCGGTAAGCCTGAATACCATGGATCTTTTACCGGATTTGAAGGAGCTGGGTATCAGCGCAGTGAAGATCGAGGGCCGCCAACGCAGCCCGGCCTACATTGCGGATGTTGCCCGAACCTGGCGCCAGGCCCTGGACCGGGTTCGGGCCACTCCGGACAACTTCGCTGTGGACAGTGCCTGGAACAGCACCCTCGCCGGTCTTTCCGAAGGTGGCCTGACCACCATCGGGGCCTACCATCGCAAGTGGAAATAAGGTTTTGCCCGCTATGATGAAACTCTCCCTTGGCCCGATTCTGTGGTTCTGGTCCAAGCAATCCGTATTCGATTTCTACGCCAACGCTGCGGAGTGGCCAGTAGATACCATCTACCTGGGTGAAGTGGTGTGCTCCCGCCGGCGCGAACTGAAGCCCGATGACTGGCTGGACCTGGCCCGGGACCTCAAAGCCTGCGGCAAGAACGTGGTGCTCTCCACACTCACACTGATCGAGTCTGAAGCGGATCTGCGGCGTCTGCGCCGGTTCTGTGAACAGGATGAATTCCTGGTGGAAGCGAACGACCAGAGCGCCCTGCAGGTGGCGATCCGCAACAAGATTCCGTTTATCACCGGCCCGTCCATGAACATCTACAACACGGCCACCCTGAAGATCCTGGCCCGGCAGGGCCTCAAGGGATGGAACCTGCCGGTGGAACTGGGCAAGGAAACCCTGGAGCAGCTGATCAGTGAGCTGAAGGGCGAAGGTCTGGATCTGCCCGCCGAGGTATTTTCCTGGGGCTTCCTGCCATTGGCCTGGTCGTCCCGCTGTTTCACTGCCCGCCATTACAACCTGCCCAAAGACAACTGCGAGTTCCGTTGCCTGGAGCATCCGGATGGCATGGAACTGCGCTCCCGGGAAAGCCAGGAGCTGTTCCGGATTAATGGTATTTCCACGCTCTCCGGCTCGCGCTACGACCTGATGAGGGAACTACCGGAGATGGAGCGTATGGGTGTCAGTACGGTGAGACTGAGCCCGGAGCATCAAGGTATGGACCAAGTGGTCAAACGCTTTGATCAGGTACGCCGGGGTGACGTGCCGGTCGCCGACCCGCTGCAGCTGGTGGAGGCCCCGCCATGTAACGGGTACTGGTATGGCAAGCCGGGAATGGATCTGATCGTAAAGTCTGTGTAAAGCCCGTTGAGCGTTGATTGAGGTCAATAGATAGCCGATGTACCAGGAGTAGCTTGCTAGGGTACTCAAACTGCATTGGGGTTTATTGTTATGGCTCGCGTCCCGCTATTTTTCTGGGGCCTGACTGCTTTGGTCAGCGTCCTGTGGTTTGTTTCCGACAGCCTGTGGGTTTCCCCCTTCGCTTACTTTCCGTTCCGCTCTGTGTTTGTGCAGTTTTCCGGCATTCTGGCCGTAGTGATGATGGCAGTTGCGTTGGTGCTGGCACTGCGTCTCCGGTCTCTGGAGCGTTGGGTTGGTGGCATGGACAAGGTGTACCGGCTGCACAAATGGCTGGGCATTGGTTCACTGGTGCTGGCTTCGTTGCATTGGTGGTGGGCCAAGGGCACCAAGTGGATGGTGGGCTGGGGCTGGCTGGAGAAGCCGGCAGGCAAAGGGGCCGGACAGCAACTCGCCGGCCTGGAAGCCTGGTTCAGGGGGCAGCGGGGGCTGGCAGAAACCCAGGGAGAATGGGCTTTCTACGCGGCGGCCGTTAACCTGGTTATTCGATGCAGTCGTACCGAAGGCCGACTGACACCGGAGGAAATTCGCGATGCGGTGCCGGATTGGCAAGGCGCCAGCCTGTGGTTCTGCGGCCCGTTGGGCATGGCCCGGACCCTGTTCAACGAATTCCGCAGATGGGGCCTGCCTGCCCGGCGGATGCATCGGGAGTTTTTTGAGATGCGGTAAATGCGTTATGTCATGGCGGGTTTTGAATTCATAGGGGGTGAAGGCTAGGCTCAAGGACACCATTAGCCGGTTGGGAGGTTTCTATGGACATCCGCCTGAAACGAGCCTACGACCACGCTGCCCGCTCAGATGGCCCGCGTATTCTGGTGGATCGCATCTGGCCCAGGGGCGTTGCCAAAGAAGACGCAGACATTGCCCATTGGCTGAAAGGGCTTGCGCCATCTACAGAATTGCGGAAGTGGTTCGGCCATGACCCGGACAGATGGTCCGGGTTTCGAGACCGCTACTTCAAAGAGCTCAAGTCTGACGGGGCCGCAGAGGACCTGAAATTGTTCCGGCAGATCCTCAAAGAGCACAAACGCGTCACGCTGGTATTTGCCGCCAAAGATACCGACCATAATAACGCGGTGGCGTTGCGGGATTTTGCGTTGAGCGACCAGCTCTGAGGCAGTCCCGGTCTCTGATTTAAAACAACTACATTTATTGGCAGTTGAACTATGCTCAAGACGGTGGTTTCCGTTTTGGGAGTCCTTCTGTGAACAACGATGTGCCGAATGCCTTCGAAATCTTTCCCTGGAACCGGAATTTCGAAACCGGCATTGATGATATTGATCAACAGCACAGGGTGCTGGTCAATATCCTTAATCGGCTTGCCTGGCACTTTGCATCGGACACCTCCGAGTTAACACCCGATCAGATTCTCGATGAGTTGCTCACCTACGCGGCGTTTCATTTTGAATATGAGGAAGCGCTCTGGAACCAAACCCTCGGTGAAGCGGCGATGGCGAGAAATCACCACGATGCACACCAGATGTTTTTTGCGCAGGTTGAGGAGCTGCGCAACAGCCGCGAACCTCAGGAAGAGGTATTAACCAGACTGTTTGACTTCCTCACACGTTGGTTAGCCTTCCATATTCTCGAATCTGATCGCCGAATGGCTCTGACAGCTAAGTTGGTTCAGGACGGCCTGGGAATCAGTGAGGCCAGAAACAGGGTCGACTCAGAGCTGAGCGGTTCGGCCTCTGTGCTGGTCAACGCGCTCTTGGAAATTTACGGAAAACTGTCATCAAGCACGATTCAGTTAATGCGGGAGAAAATGGCCCGCTTGAGGGCCGAAGACGAGCTGTCCCGAATACAGCATGAAAGGCTGAATCAGGCCCTGGAAGAACAAGCCCGAGAATATCAGCACCATCTGGAAACGCTCGCTTA
>NZ_DIHV01000142.1:0-5872 GCF_002420325.1 Marinobacter sp. UBA5687 | reverse complement strand
ACCGGCTTCAGCTCCGCCAGCGGTCGGGGTCTTGATAACCGGTAACCCTGGCCAAAATGGATGCCCAGGGTACGGACCTTTCTCAGGGTCTCGTCGCTCTCGATAAAGGTGGCAACGGTCTCCTTGCCTGCGGCTTCTGCAATACGATGCAGGGCATCCACCATTACTTGCTGAACCGGGTCATCTTCCAGATGATCCATCACCCGTCTGTCCAGTTTGATGATATCCACCGGCAGGTGGGCGGCCAGACTGTAGCTTTCCACCGAGGCGCCAGCGCCCTCCAACGCCACTCGGCAACCGATTCGATGCAGGGCATCGCAGAGCACGGCCACTTCGTCCGGATACTGGGTGGCATGGGCTTCCCGGATCTCCAGGCAGAAGCACTCCGCCCGGAACGGTGAGGGTGCCAGTAGCTGTTCCATGAAATCGGAAAAGGTGTCATCCAGTACCGAGGCCAGAGACAGGTTGAAGCCGCAGTATTTCAGCCTTGGTTCCAGCAGTCGGTGCTGCCCCAGCCAGTCCAGGGTCTGACGAATGACCTGACGGTCCAGCCGTTTGGCCAGGTCAAAGCGCTCGGCCAGGGGCAGGAACTGTCCAGGCAGGAGGGTGGTGTCGTCCGGCTCCTGGCCGGGAATGCGGCACAGTATTTCAATATGGTCGCCCCAGGTCACACTCGCCACCGGCTTCAGGGCCTGGAACTCAAGGATCAGTTGATGCTGGTCCAGAGCCTGGCGCAGCTGTTCCATCTGCTTGTCTGTGCCGGTATCGCCGGCGGCATCCGGTAGCGCATGGGCAGTGTGGATCCGGTTCCGGCCTGAGGTCTTGGCGGTATGGCACAGGTCTGCAGCCTGTGTGAGCAGCGTGTCGGCCCGCTCCGGCAACTCACTGTCCAGAATCAGCAGACCACCGCTGGTGCTGGTCTGCAGCGTTTGCCCCTGCCATTCAAACTTGAACTGGGCAATCTGTTCGCGGATTTCCTCGGCGATCTTTCTCGCTCTGGGTTCCGGGCAATTCTCGATGAACAGCGCAAAGGTATCGCCGGCCAGTCGTGCCAGAGCATCACGCTGTCGTACGCGCAGCCCGAGCATGGCGGCCAGTTCCCGCAGGTAGCGGTCGCAGGTGCCGCTGCCAGCGTCCTCGTTGAACTGTTCGAAGTTGTCCAGGTCCAGAAACAGCAGGCCGTCGGTGCTCTGGCGTTTGTGGCGATGGCCCATGGCCCGTTCCAGGTGTTCGATGAAGGAACGGCGATTCATCAGCCCGGTGACCGGATCGTGTCGCATGCGGTAATCGCTGTTGCTGGTGTGCTGGATCCGGTTGCTGATATCCCGTGCGACATGAACGGCCCCGGTGACCTCACCCCGGTCTCCGCGGATGCTCTGGAAGTGAAACTCGTAAATCGGCAGTCCCTCTCCCTGGCGGTTCAGGGGCATTTCTGCCACAAAATGCTCACGGTCGAAGGCCCGTTGCCATAGCCGTTCGATCAGTCTCCGCTCATTGGGGAAGTCCTTCAGAAGGCTGCGCAGGTTGTCTCCGGTCTTTGGCGTCAGGTCAAAGGCGTGTTGAAACTGCTGGCACCAGGGGGTGTTGAAATGCAGCAGCCTGAACTCGGTGTCGATGGCCACCACAAGATCAGAGGATGCGGCGGTCGTGGCTTGAAGAATCTGCTGAGCCTGTTGTTTTTCCAGATCGTGGACCATCGCCTCGCTGTGGTTGACCATCACGCCGCCGAGTTTTTGCACCCGGCCGCCGTTCTTCAGAGCACGGCCCGCCAGAGTAACCCGTTGTGGCCGTTGCCGGCTGGTGAGAATGGTCAGGTCCATGCTAAACGGCTGGCCGGTGCGGATGCAGCGCCTGAACATCGCTCGTACCCGGTTCTGGCCTGTCTGGCAGTAAAACAGCGCCTGTTCAGGCGTCAGTTCGCTGCCGGGTTTGAGCTCCAACAGGCGATACATGCCCTCGGACCAGCTGATTTCGTTGCTGGGCATGTCCAGTTCCCAGAGACCAAAGCCGGCATTCTGCTCCGCCAGTCGTTGAATCCGGCTATCCATGGCATCGCTGTCCCTGAGGGTAATCGAGGCGGTAGCGGCCTGGTCTGAATCCCGGATCTCCATTCGCAGCCCGAGCAGGGCAGTAAAGAAAAAGCCATCCTTGTGGCGGAACGTCACCAGCACTGTCTGGCCATTGTCGAGCCGGTGTCGGTGGGCGGGGGCGAAGGGATCGTCCTGGCGGGAAGCCAGAATATGCTGGACTTTCTGCCCGGTCAGATCGCTGATGTCGTAGCCAAACATGGTTTCTGCATGGCGATCAGCCTGGATGATCCGGCCATCGTCATCCACCCGAAGCAGGGTGGGCCGGATAACGGGGCCCGTCGGATCGGGCCGGTAGCGTTGAATCAGAAACTCTTTCACAGCTCGGGTGCCTCGCTCGGGCTGGCAGCGTGTTCACTGCCTGTGCTTTTATTTTTTTACAGGTTTTGCCACGATTCATTCATCATACTGACTATCTTGCCGAAAATAACCTCTTGCCGGAGCTCTCTTGACCGTTCACGCCGCGCCCATAGTTCTCGATTTCGAGGATGGAATCGACCGCAAGACGCTCAGGCGCCTGCGGGACCGGTTTCTGCTGGTTAACGAGCAGCGCTGGCGGCGGGCGTGCTCGGCACTGACTTACCGGCAGCAGATGGTGCTGGAGTTGTTGCCGCTGGTTTTTCACCGCAACCATCCGGCCTTGCCTGGCTATCTGGATGGTAACTGCCCGGACGGCTTCAATGGTTACACGCCCGGCCCGGAAGTGCTGGATGCGGCCCGCCGTTACGCCCGTAGCTTTCACTATCGTGATAAGGGCACTCGAAAGCCTGATCTGGACAGTCTGTTCCTGATGGGAAGCCCTGGCACCCTCGGCCACTCGGTGGCCAGTGATCTGGATGTCTGGCTCTGCCACCGTCAGGATTTGCCGGCGTCGGGCATTCGGTGCCTGGAGCGAAAAGCCGAAAAACTGTCGGAATGGGCCGGTGGCCTGGGGGTGGAGCTGCACGTGTTTGTGTTCTCTGCCGCCGATTGGCGGGCCGGGCGACAGCGCGTGGAAGTCACCGGGGAAAACTGCGGCAGCGCCCAGCATTTTCTGTTGCTGGATGAGTTCTACCGCACCAGCATTCACCTCGCCGGCCAATATCCGTTGTGGTGGCTGATCCCGGTAGACCGGGAGGCCGATTACGACCACTGCCGGCGACAGCTGGTGGAGTGTCGGTTTATCCAGGCCAGGGATTACATCGACTTTGGCGCGGTGCCGGACATTCCTCCCGCAGAACTGCCTGGCGCTGGTATCTGGCAGCTCTACAAAGGAATCGATGCGCCCTGGAAAGCCATCCTCAAGCTACTGTTGATTGAATGTTACGCCACCGACCGGGAGCGACCACTGCTCTCGGCCAGCTTCAAGCAGGCGGTTCACAATGGTGTGATCAGCGCCGATGCCCTGGACCCCTACGTGCTTTTGTACCAGAGACTGGAGCAGTGGTTGCTGGCCCGTGACGGCGCAGACCGGCTGGAGCTGGTACGCCGAAGCCTGTACCTGAAATCCGGCTTGCCGCTCAGCCGGGCGGGTATGGTGGGTGATCCCTGGCGGGTCCAGTTGTTGCGCAGTCTGGTTGAAACCTGGGGCTGGTCGTCGGAGGATCTGGGCCGGCTGGATGATCGTCAGCGCTGGTGTGCCGAGGAAGTGATGGGACTACGCCGGCGGGTGGTTGCCGAGCTTACCCACAGTTACCGCCTGCTTGCCAGATTGGCCCGGGAACAGGATGCACAGGCGTCGATCAGCGCCAATGACATCAATCTGCTGGGCCGCAAGCTCTATGCCGCCTTCCAGCGCAAGGCCGGTAAGGTCGAGCTGATCAATCCGGGGCTGGTGCCCTCGCTGGCAGAAGAGAACCTGTCGTTTCACCATCGCAGTGAACAGGGGGCAGCCGGAGACGGCTGGCTGTTGTACCGGGATCTTGAAGATCCGTCCGACGCCTTCTGGCAGCCGGTTATTCGCCGCGCCGGCAACCTGGCTGAGTTGCTTGTCTGGTGTTACTGCAACGGTCTGCTCAGTCGCAGTACACGGTTGAATGTGCGAGCGGGCCAGAGCGTGGCGTCGGTCAGCGAGTTGAAGGAAATACTGGATGTGCTGGCTGGTTTCCTGCCGGTGCCTATGCCCCCGGCGCCCCGCCAGGCCCTGTCCCGTGCAGTACGGCCCTTACGCAACCTGTTGTTGCTGAATGTGGCGGTGGACCCACAGGCTCATCTGACTGAGCGGGGGCTGCATAAACTCAGCGCCCGCAACGACTCGCTCGGGTTCAGTGGAGCCCGGGACAACCTGGTGGTGACCATCGACCAGATTACCCTGAACAGCTGGCACGAAGTCAGTCTGCAGCATTACGCGGCCGGGGACACCCTGATCCAGTGTTTGAAGAATGTGCTCGCTCAGGTGGCGATCAACCCTGCGGAATTGCCGGATATCCGAGTGATGGCGCCCAGCCGGGGGCACGGACAGGCCATTGCCCGGCGTGTGAGTGAGCTGTTTGCCGATGTGCTCCGACAGTTTTTTGCAGGCGGCACCGGCCCTCATCCCTTGCGTTATATCATCGAGATGGATCAGCGTTATTTTCTGCTCCAGTTCAATGGCCAGGAGCCGGGGTTTGTTGCCCTGGATAGCCGCGCGGCATTGATGGATGCCTTGTTCCAGCCCCAGGACAGTTTTCTGCCGGTGGTGCCGGATCGCTATGCTTTTCAGGATGCTCCCCTATTGAAAGCGGTATGTGAAGCCTCCGAAGCCGGTAACATCCAGGTATTCTGGCAGCTGCAGGGAGACCAGGGCCAGCTCTGGGTGGTGGATGAGTACGGCAGTCTGTGGCATCGCCAGCTGAAGGCCCAGCAACGCCGTCATCTACTGGCACCGTTATTGCGATTTCTGGACAGTGTTGTTGAGCGCCGGCAGTTGCGCCAGGCAGATAATCTGGAGCCGGTCGCCGGTATCCGGTGTTACGAACTGGTACTCAGGGATGGCCGATGGCAGGCCGATCCGAGACCAGAGCTGGTCGCCGGAATGCCCGTGTCCGGCCTCGAAGTGCAGGCGGTGGGCGTGCAACAGGGTGACAGCATTCTGCGCTTTGATCTGTATTGCAACGATCAGGAGTTTACCGTGCAGGAATATGGCGACCGTTTGATTCCAGCAGTGGCCCATTACATCCGCTCCCTGCGGCAGAGCCCGGACCCCTATCCGGTGTATCTGACTGACCTGCATCTGCCCCACGATCTCGACCCACAGCTGTATCAGCGCGATATCCAGACCAGCCAGTACCTGTTCTACCGGGCGCAGTTGGAAGATGCCCTTAACCAGCACCTGTCCTGATCATGTGAATCCTCGCGGTGCGGCCCGGGTGTCGGGTATACTTCGGCCATTATTCACTCAGGGGATTGGGTATGCAGCTTGGGCTTGTGCGCCGCCTGGCCGTCGCGCTCTCGGTGTTTGTGGTTTTGATGGTATCCGGTTGTGGCCAGAAAGGGCCGCTGTACCGGAACGCGCCGGTGCCCGACGCCGTACCATCGCAGACTGGTGACACCGCGGCAGCCGCAGAAGCGGGCGAGAATGCCGATGAGGACAATGAACGGCCCTGAGCCAGACCACCCCGACCTTAAGCTTTCAGGAACAGCATGGATCACTTCAATTACCGTAACGGCGAACTCTACGCCGAAGACGTTGCCGTTGCCGATATCGCCGAGCGCTTTGGTACGCCAGCCTACATCTATTCCCGGGCGACGCTGGAGCGCCATTACCGTGCTTACGATGAGGCCCTGAAGAATCGCCCTCATCTGGTGTGTTATGCGGTCAAGGCGAA
>NZ_DIHV01000079.1:0-18402 GCF_002420325.1 Marinobacter sp. UBA5687 | reverse complement strand
GCACCATCTGGAAACGCTCGCTTACACCGATGCCTTGACTGGCCTCTGGAACCGAAACGGCATCGTCCGCCGAATTCGTGAATACCTTGCCGATGAAGTGAGAGCTGAGAACTCGGCAGCCCTGGTGTCTATTGATCTTGATAACTTCAAGGATCTCAACGACTGTCTCGGAGAAGAGGCCGCAGACCGACTGCTCGGCTTGCTGTCCCGACGGTGGCTGGATGCGATCCCGGCGGATGCCTGCCTGGCACGGACAGGTGGTGATGAGTTTGCATTGTTGCTGCCGGATGCCAGCCACGCTGAGTCGCGGTTGGAAGCTCTGCGTTTGACGGCCCGTCAGCCTTTTGAACTCGACGGCGTTGAGGTTTCTGCGGGGTTTACGGCTGGTGTTGTCCTGTTTCCGGATGGCGCCGTTGAGGATGCAGACAGTTTGCTGAGGCAGGCGGATAATACCCTGTATCGGGCAAAACATGAGATGCGCAGTGGCTGGCTGTATCTTGATGCCGGCGAGCGGAGCCAGTATCGAGCCCGTCAGTTGTTACTGGAGGACATCCGCAGGGGGCTCAACCAGGATGAGTTCCGGCTTTATTTTCAACCAAAGGTGAATCTTCGGACTGGAGAGGTTTTGGGCGTTGAAGCGCTGATCCGCTGGCAACATCCGCAGGAAGGGCTGCTCCCTCCGAGTTACTTCCTGCCCGCCATTGAGCATCACACGCTGAATATTCAGGTTGGTGAATGGGTGTTGAGAAACTCTCTGATGCAGATACAGCGCTGGGAGCAAGAGGGTGTCAGGGTCAATGTCAGCGTTAACATTGCTGCCAACCATCTTCAGTCTGATAACTTTGCCGGGCATCTGACCAAAATCCTGTCGGCCTTTCCGGGGGTTGACCCTGTCAGGCTAGATCTGGAAATCCTGGAAACCGCTGCACTTGGGGATTTGGATAAAGCCGTACAGACCATTGCGGATTGCTGTGAGCTTGGGGTGACCTTCTCCCTGGATGACTTTGGTACGGGTTACTCATCGTTGTCTTATCTCAAGCGCCTCCCGGTTAATACCCTGAAGGTTGACCGGGAGTTTGTATCCGGCATTGAGGATAACGGTGAAAACCTGTCGATTCTTCAGGGGGTGATCGGTCTGTCGCGGGTTTTCGGGAAGCAGGTGGTTGCGGAGGGCGTGGAAAGTGTCAGGCAAGGTGAGATTCTGTTGAGCCTCGGGTGCGAATGCGCTCAGGGATTTGCTATGTCTCCGCCCATTGAAGCGACCCTGATCCCTGCCTGGATTAACCGTTGGAGAACGTTCCCGGAATGGGCGCTTACCAGGGTTTCAGAAAATCCCTGAGCCGCAGATGCCAGTCCAGGCTGTCGAGCAGGTTTTTCAGGGCCAGCCCCAGTTCAGTATCCCCCTCGATAACCAGCCGGCGCTGGAAGAACAACTGATCGGGGTCTTGCTTTCGCTCCGCCAATGTACGGAATGCACCAACGGACCCCCGGATGGTGGCTTCACCGGGTCCGTTCAGCACCCGCAGGCGCCCGGCCCAGTAACCGAGGGTAATGCCTGGCTGGCCGCCATTGATTTCGAGGCGGATTCGACGTCCCTCGAAATCGTCGAATTCACCTTCTGCAATGGCGTCCGAGAAAAGCCGGTTGAGGGGTGCTTCCGCTGCCAGTTGTTTTAGGGGGAGGGGAATGCGCTGATCAATGCCGTTCAGGAGTGGCACCGGTGAAGGGGCATGCTCCTGGATGAGGGCTATGGTCTGGCCCGCAAGGGGATTGTGCTGGAGTTGGCTGCTCAGGCGTTGCAGCTGCGCGAACCCGGGTGGTGTGGGCAATTTGCCGAAACTGGGCAGGGTAGGCAGCATGGCAGGCTCTCCTGGAATCATGAAACAGATAGGGAGAGCCTACCTCAAACCGCAATAAACGGATTTGATATAACTCAGGGGAATGAACAGTCAGCCCTTGTGCAGACCTTCCTCGACTGCCCAGACGGCCACTTCCACCCGCGAGCGCAGGTTCAGCTTTTTCAGCAGGTGCTTGACGTGGACCTTGACAGTGCCGTCACTGATGTCGAGTTTACGCCCGATCATCTTGTTGGACAGGCCTTCGGCAATCAGCCGGAGAATATCTTTCTCCCGCGGCGTCAGGCTGTCGAAGTCGGGACGGCTGGTCTGCTGCGGTTTGTTGGAACGCAGGGCTTCAGCCAGCAGGGTCGTGAGGCGGTCACTGATCACCATCTTGCCCACCGCCGCCTGGTGCAACTGGGCGATCATGTCCTCGGGCTCCATGTCTTTGAGCAGGTAACCGTCGGCGCCCGCCCGCAATGCCGCGACCACATCGTCTTCCTGGTCTGAGACAGTAAACATAACGATGCGCGAGCTGACATTCTGTTCCCTGAGCTTTCTCAGGGCTTCGATGCCGTCCATTTCCGGCATGTTCAGGTCCATCAGGATCAGGTCCGGCTCCAGCTCGGTGGCCAGACGGATGCCATCGGCGGCATTGCTGGCTTCGCCGATCACTTCCATGTCGTCTTCCATGCCGATCAGCTGTTTGATGCCCTGGCGCAGCAGCGGGTGGTCGTCGATCAACAGAATGCTTGCGGGTGTCTCAGACATTGTTTCTCTCTTTTGTCCTGCGCTCGGCTCAGGCCGGCGTAGTTTCCGTTGGAATCAGGTTGCGGCTCTTGGGTACGAATGTTAGCGCGACTTCCACGCCGCCTTCATCCCTGTTTCGCACATTAACCTTGCCGCCGAGTGTGCGGGCACGGTCCTGCATAATAATCAGGCCATAGTGGTTCACGGGCTGGTCGCCGCCGGGCAGGCCTTTACCATTGTCCTGTATGCTGGCCCGCACTTGTGGTGAATCGAACACTACTTTGACCGCTATGTCAGTGGCATCGGCGTGTTTGACCGCATTGGCCAGCCCTTCACGAATGATCTGCAGGGTGTGGATTTCCTCATTGGGCGACAGCGTCTGCGGCGGCAGGTTGTATTCAAACGCTACCGGTTTACCGAGGCGCTCTGAGAATTCGTCGATGGTTTTGCGCAGCGCAGTCGCCAGATCCGGCGTATCCAGTTTCAGCCGGAAGGTGGCCAGCAGTTCCCGCAGCTGGCGGTAGGCGCTGTTCAGGCCAGTGCTCAGTTCATCCAGGATGTCGTCGTGGATGGGCTTCTGCTCGCCATCAATGTTCAGCCGGCGCAGACGGGTCACCTGCATTTTCAGGTACGAGAGCGATTGTGCCAGGGAATCGTGTAGCTCCCGGGCAATCACCGTGCGCTCTTCTGCCAGCGTCAGCTGTTGTTCTTCGGTGATCTGTTTTTCCAGGAAAATGGCAGTTGCCAACTGGTCGGTGAGGGTTTCCAGCAGGCGGCGGGAGGTCTCCGGTAATCCTTTCTCAGCCGGATACCAGACCTCCAGGGTGCCCAGCAACTGCCCGGGAGTGCGGATGGGCAGCAACAGCCGCCGGCCGTCATTATTTTCCAGCGGCATCTCATCATAGACCTCCGGGGTTACCAGACAGGCATTGCAATGGTGATCCCGGCAATAGAAGGGGCGTTTGGGTGTGGCGGTGGTAATGGCCTCTACCGGTTCTGCCGATTCCTTGTCATGCAGGAACAGGCGGATGGGGCCGATGCCCAGCAGCTGCTCCAGATCCTGCAGCATCGGGATGGCGCCACTGCACAGATCATGATTGGCGAACAGCCCTCGGCTGGCGGAATGCATTACCTGCAGAGCCGCGTGGCTGATTTCAAGTTCTTCGGTTTTCTGCCGGGCCCGGCTTTCAAGCTCGTAGTAGGTCAGCGCCAGTTCACTGGTCATCTGGTCGAAGGCCTGCCCCAGTTGTGCCAGTTCATCGGAACCTTTGAGGTTGGCTTTGTGGCTGAAATCCTGTTCGCCCACGGCGGTGGCAATGCTCACCAGTTTTCGCAGGGGCCTGAGAATCCGGTTTTTGAGGTCCAGAAACAGGGCGAGCACAATCAATACCGAGAACACCATGCTGATGATCTGGATAAGGTGCAGCAGGTCGATCCTGGCCTCGGTGCGTTGTTCCAGCATGGAGACCAATCGATCCACTTCTATCGTGTAATTCTCCACTGCCATGATCATATCGGTGGACAGGGGGGCGCCAGTCTGGTGGCTCTCCAGTGACGGCCTGAGCTGATTGGCCCAGCCATATTCCACGGTCTTATATTGTTCGACGAGGGGGTGATCATCGGTGCGGGGAATGGAACGGATGATGGCGGGATCCCTGAGCCTGTCCTCGTACTCCTCAATGCGTTGATCAAGGGTGTCAGTGTTTTCCACGGGATCTTCAGAGGCCGATCTTGCCGCCAGTTGAAAGGCTCCCATGCGCAGCGAGCCTGCAAGATTGATAGCAGTAGCATTGCCCTCAATGCTGTTGGATACAGCCAGAGTGGTGGCCATGCTGACAATGGCCGTCAGCACGATGGCGCCTATTACAACAGCCAGTCGGTTTACTAGCGGGCTTCTGGAGGTCATGGATAGCTTCAAGGCTCAAGGAATGTGGATAGTGACAGGCAGCAAAATTATCGTGGAAAACGCGCCGCCGTGATACCTCCTTGAGGATAGTCAATTACCCCAATGGTTTATAACCCATCATAGCCTTTGACCCTTGTTCAAGCAAAAGTCGAGACTAAAGAATGGGATTGAGGGGGCGTGGAATGCAATCGGAACGGGATGAAGACAGGCTGGCGTCTCTGGCAGTGGTGTTACCACTGGCGCTGACTGGTTTTGTCGTGGCGGCCGGTTGCTGGACGCTGTTCGCGGTCGCTGGGGTTCATCTCCGAGCCGACCTGGGCCTGAGCAGTTTACAGTTTGGAGTTTTGCTGGCCATGCCCATGGCGGTCAGCGCCATACTTGCCATTCCTGCCGGGCTTGCGGCGCAGCGATATGGTGCCCGAGAAGTCATGCTGTTGTGTCTGTGCGGTCTTGCAGTGTGCATGGGGATACTGCTGCTGACAAACACCTACGCTGGCTACCTTATTGCCGCTGCCGGACTGGGGCTGGCAGGCGGTTTCTACGGCGCCGGCCTGCAGTTTGTGATCAGCCATTGCCAGACCCGGCGGCTGGGCCTGGTACTTGGAGTATTTGGCTCCGGGGTAACCGGAGCGGGTTTCAATTATTATCTGGTACCGCTGTTTCATGAGGCATTCTCCTGGCAAGGCGTGCCCCTGGCTTATCTTATTACTCTGCTCCTGGTGATCGCGCTATTGATCATGCTGACCGATGCCACGGGTGAGGAGGACGAAAGCCGTGAACGATCGGTCAGAGAAATTCTCGGGGTGATCCGGCAGGGTCGGAACCTCCCTTTATGTCTGTATTTTGGTGTAGTCGCCGGCAGTTTTTTTGCACTGGCGTTGTGGCTTCCTGATTTCCTTTCAGGCCAGTTTGGGCTCACGCTGGATTCCGGGGCCCGCCTGGCGCAATGGTTTGTCATTCCCGGTGCGGTGGCTCAGGTGGCCGGTGGAGGCTTGTCAGATCATTTTGGTTCCGCCCGGGTTGCGACGCGGGCACTGGCGGGTTGTCTGATGGCACTCGTGGTGTTGTCCTATCCCCCCATGACTTTGTTCATTACCGGCGTGGAAGAGGAGCTGGTTGTGGAGTTTGCTCTGCCAGTTGTGCTTGAAAGCGCGTTGGTCGTGATTCTGGGGGTGGCCATGGGCACCGCTATGGGGTCCCTTCAGCGTATGGTGATTCTGGCCAATCGACAGGAAGCGTCCCTGTTTGCCGGTGTATTGCTGGTCAGCGCCTGTGCCGTTGCGTTTGTCCTGCCAGTTGCGTTTGGTGGCTTGAACCTTTGGCTGGGCGTGCGTACGGCCGTATTCATGATTCTCTTCCTGTTGCTGAGTGTCAGCCTGCTGCTTTTCTCCCGACATGCCCGCAGAGAGGAGCGAAAGATGCTTCTCCAACCCGGGTTATAGGTCGCCTACCCACAGGGTGGTACACCCGGGTTATGTGGTAGTAACCACGCAGATTTCAGGGGTTTGATCCCACACAATGGTCTCCATTCGGAACAACGATCCGGCAAACGGGTTGATGGAGAGAGAGACCATGAGTCATTTGATCGACAAGTTGAATTACTTCAGGAAGAACCGCGAATCGTTCTCCAACGGTCACGGTGAAACCCACGAAGTGAACCGCGACTGGGAGAACAGCTACCGCCAGCGCTGGCAGCATGACAAGATCGTGCGCTCCACCCATGGCGTGAACTGCACCGGCTCCTGCAGCTGGAAAATCTACGTGAAGAACGGGCTGGTTACCTGGGAAACCCAGCAAACCGATTATCCCCGCACCCGCCCGGATCTGCCCAACCACGAGCCCCGTGGTTGCCCTCGTGGCGCCAGCTACTCCTGGTACATGTACAGTGCCAATCGCCTGAAATACCCGCTGATGCGCAAGAGCCTGATGAAGCTCTGGCGTGCTGCCCGTATCCAGTTCAACGACCCGGTGGAAGCCTGGGCCTCTATTGTTGAAGATCCCGCCAAGACCGCCGAGTACAAGCCTCGCCGCGGTATGGGCGGTTTTGTCCGTTCCAGCTGGGACGAAGTCAACGAACTGATTGCCGCCTCGAACGTCTACACCGCCAAGAAATTCGGGCCGGACCGTATCATCGGTTTCTCTCCGATTCCCGCCATGTCCATGGTCTCCTACGCCGCGGGCAGCCGATACCTGTCCATGATCGGTGGCGTGTGCATGAGCTTCTACGACTGGTACTGCGACCTGCCGCCCGCCTCTCCGCAAACCTGGGGTGAGCAGACCGACGTGCCGGAATCCGCCGACTGGTACAACTCCGGCTACATCATTGCCTGGGGCTCCAACGTACCCCAGACCCGTACCCCGGATGCCCACTTCTTCACCGAAGTGCGCTACAAGGGCACCAAGACCGTTGCCATTACCCCGGACTATGCGGAAGTATCCAAGCTGTCTGACGAGTGGCTGAACCCGAAGCAGGGTACCGACGCCGCTCTGGGCATGGCCATGGGCCACGTGATCCTCAAAGAGTTCCACGTCGACAAGCCCAGCGAGTACTTCACCGACTACGTGCGCCGTTACACCGACATGCCCTACCTGGTCATGCTGGAACAGAAGGATGACGGCAGCTACGTGCCGGGCCGCTTCCTGCGCGCCAGCGACCTGGTGGACGGACTGGGTGAAGAGAACAACCCCGAATGGAAAACCATCGCGATTGACGAAGCCTCCGGTGAGCTCACCGCACCCAATGGCTCCATTGGTTATCGCTGGGGCGAGAAGGGCAAGTGGAACCTGAAGCAAACCGCCAAAGGCGCTGATGTAAACCTTCAGCTGTCCATGGTTGAAAAGCACGACGAAGTCGTGGACGTTGCCTTCCCGTATTTCGGCGGTATCGAACACGACCATTACAACCACGTGGAATTCAAGGACATCCTCAAGCACAAGCTGGGTACCCGCAAGGTTCAGCTGGCGGACGGCTCCGAAGGCCGTGTGGTCACCGTCTATGACCTGATGGTCGCCAACTACGGCATCAGCCGTGGCCTGGGCGAGGACGATGGCGCCACGTCCTATGACGAAGTGAAGCCGTACACGCCTGCCTGGCAGGAGCAGATCACCGGCGTACCGGCCGAGAAAGTGATCCGCATCGCCCGTGAGTTCGCGGACAACGCTGACAAGACCAAGGGCCGCTCCATGGTCATCGTCGGCGCCGGTATGAACCACTGGTACCACATGGACATGAACTACCGCGGCCTGATCAACATGCTGATTATGTGTGGCTGTATCGGCCAGAGCGGCGGTGGCTGGGCCCACTACGTGGGTCAGGAGAAGTTGCGCCCGCAGACCGGCTGGCAGCCGCTGGCCTTTGGTCTGGACTGGCAGCGCCCGCCCCGGCACATGAACTCCACCTCCTTCTTCTATGCTCACTCCGGCCAGTGGCGCTACGAGAAACTGGGCGTGGATGAAATCCTGTCGCCGCTGGCAGACAAGTCCAAATTCGGTGGCAGTCTGATCGACTACAACGTACGCGCCGAGCGCATGGGCTGGCTGCCGTCTGCGCCGCAGCTGAACCGCAACCCGCTGACCATCGCGGCTGAAGCCGAGAAGGCCGGTATGGAAGTGCCCGATTACGTGGCCAAATCCATGAAAGACGGTTCCCTGGCCTTCGCCAGTGAAGATCCGGAAGCGCCGGAAAACTGCCCGCGTAACCTGTTCATCTGGCGCTCCAACCTGCTGGGCTCCTCAGGTAAAGGTCACGAGTACATGCTCAAGTACCTGCTGGGCACCAAGAACGGATTGCAGGGCAAGGATCTGGGTGTCGAGGGTGGCGCCAAACCGGAAGAAGTGAAATGGCGGGATCAGGCGCCGGAAGGCAAGCTCGATCTGCTGGTGACTCTGGACTTCCGCATGTCCACCACCTGTCTGTATTCCGACATCGTTCTGCCGACCGCAACCTGGTATGAGAAGAACGACCTGAATACCTCCGACATGCACCCGTTCATCCACCCGCTGACCGCTGCCACCGATCCGGCATGGGAAGCGCGCAGTGACTGGGAAATCTACAAGGGCATTGCCAAGTCCTTCTCCAAGGCAGCCGAGGGGCATCTGGGTGTCGAGAAAGACGTGGTTACCCTGCCTCTGCTGCACGACGCGCCGGCGGAGCTGGGCCAGCCGTTCGATGTGAAAGACTGGAAAAAAGGCGAATGCGACCTGATTCCGGGCAAGACCGCGCCCAACTTCATCACGGTGGAGCGGGATTACCCGAACACCTACGCCCGCTTTACTTCTCTTGGTCCGCTGATGGACAAGCTGGGTAATGGTGGCAAGGGCATCAACTGGAACACCGAGAAGGAAGTTAACTTCCTGAAGGACCTGAACTACACCCACCTTGAGGGTGCCAACGCAGGTCGCCCGAAGATCGAGAGTGCCATTGATGCTGCTGAGGTCATCCTGACCCTGGCGCCGGAAACCAACGGCCAGGTGGCGGTCAAAGCCTGGGCGGCGCTGTCCGAGTTCACCGGCCTGGATCACACTCATCTGGCGACCAACAAGGAAGAGGAAAAAATCCGCTTCCGGGACATCGTGGCGCAGCCGCGCAAGATCATTTCCAGCCCCACCTGGTCTGGCCTGGAAGACGAACACGTGTCCTACAACGCCGGTTACACCAACGTGCACGAGCTGATTCCCTGGCGCACCCTGACCGGTCGTCAGCAGTTCTATCAGGACCATGAGTGGATGCGCGCCTTCGGCGAGAGCCTGCTGGTGTACCGTCCGCCTATCAACACCAAGGCCGTGGGCAGCATGATCAACCAGCGCAGTAACGGCAACCCAGAGAAAGCGCTGAACTGGATCACCCCGCACCAGAAGTGGGGTATCCACAGCACCTACAGTGACAACCTGTTGATGCTGACCCTGTCCCGTGGCGGCCCGATTGTCTGGTTGAGTGAGGACGACGCCAAAGAGATAGGCGTGGAAGACAACGACTGGATCGAACTGTTTAACGCCAACGGTGCCATTGCCGCCCGTGCGGTGGTGAGTCAGCGGGTGATGCCCGGCATGGTGATGATGTACCACGCCCAGGAGCGGATTGTGAACATACCCGGCTCCGAGATCACCGGTACCCGTGGCGGTATTCACAACTCGGTTACCCGGGTGTGTCCGAAGCCGACTCACATGATTGGTGGCTATGCCCAGTATTCCTACGGCTTCAACTACTACGGCACCGTAGGTTCCAACCGGGACGAGTTCGTGGTGGTCCGCAAGATGAAGAACGTGGACTGGCTCGACGGTGAAGGCAATGACTATGCTCAGGAGGCTGTAAAATGAAAATCCGTTCCCAAGTCGGCATGGTGCTGAACCTGGACAAGTGCATTGGTTGCCACACCTGTTCCGTCACCTGCAAAAACGTATGGACAAGCCGTGAAGGCATGGAATACGCCTGGTTCAACAACGTTGAAACCAAGCCTGGTATCGGCTACCCGAAAGAGTGGGAGAACCAGGATAAGTGGAAGGGCGGCTGGATGCGCGACAGCTCCGGCAAGATCCGCCCCCGCATTGGTGGCAAGTTCCGGGTGCTGGCGAACATTTTCGCCAACCCGGACCTGCCGGAAATCGACGACTACTACGAGCCGTTCGACTTCGATTATCAGCACCTGCACACTGCCGGTGACACCAAACACCAGCCGGTTGCACGGCCACGTTCGCTGATCTCCGGCCAGCGCATGAAGAAGATCGAATGGGGTCCGAACTGGGAAGAAATCCTGGGCACCGAGTTTGCCAAACGTCGCAAGGACAAGAACTTTGACCAGGTGCAGGCGGATATCTACGGCCAGTTCGAAAACACCTTCATGATGTACCTGCCGCGCCTGTGCGAGCACTGCCTGAACCCGGCGTGTGTTGCCAGCTGCCCGAGCGGTGCCATCTACAAGCGGGAAGAAGACGGCATTGTTCTGATCGACCAGGACAAGTGCCGCGGCTGGCGGATGTGTGTCTCCGGCTGCCCGTACAAGAAGATCTACTTCAACTGGAAAACCGGCAAATCCGAGAAGTGCATCTTCTGCTATCCGCGTATCGAAGCCGGCATGCCCACCGTGTGCTCCGAGACCTGCGTAGGCCGGATTCGCTACCTGGGCGTGCTGCTTTACGACGCCGACCGCATTGAAGAAGTGGCCAGCGCCCCGGGCGAGCACGAGCTGTACGAGAAGCAGCTGGAAATCTTCCTGGACCCGTTCGACCCGAAAGTGATCGAACAGGCGAAGAAAGACGGCATCCCGATGAACGTCATCGAAGCTGCCCAGCAGAGTCCGGTCTACAAGATGGCGGTGGACTGGAAGCTGGCCCTGCCGCTGCACCCGGAATACCGCACCCTGCCGATGGTCTGGTACGTGCCGCCCCTGAGCCCGATCCAGTCTGCGGCAGAAGCCGGCAAGGTTGAGTTCGACGGCGTACTGCCGAAGATCGAGAGCCTGCGGATCCCGGTCAAGTACCTGGCGAACCTGCTGACCGCCGGTGATGAGAAGCCCATCGTACTGGCCCTGAAGCGGATCATGGCCATGCGTTTATACAAGCGCGCCGAAACCGTGGAAGGCAAGGAAGACCTGCGAGCCCTGGAAGCGTGTGGTCTGACCAAGGCCCAGGCCGATGAGATGTACCGCTACCTGGCCATCGCCAACTACGAAGACCGTTTCGTGATTCCCACCAGTCATCGTGAGCTGGCCAAGGAAGCCTTCCCGGATGCGACCGCTTATGGCGAGCGCGGCGGTTGTGGCTTCAGCTTCGGCGATGGCTGCAACGGTGGTGACAGCGATTTCAGCCTGTTCGGCGGCAAGAAGCAGACCACCAGCATGGTCAGCAAGCTGGCGACCGTGAAGCAGGTTGACCCGAAGCAGCTGCAGGACTGAGGAGGCCGCGATGCAACTTTTGAAAGTACTGGCGCGGGTACTGGAGTACCCCACCGAAGAACTGCAGCAATCCAAAGACGCCCTGGTCGCCGCTGTCCTGGAGGACAGCCGGCTGCCGCGGCAAAACAAGGAACAACTGCTGACCTGTATTGATCGCCTTTGCGATGGTGACCTGATGGATCTTCAGGAAGCCTACGTGGGCACCTTCGACCGGGGCAGGGCCACCTCCCTGCTGCTGTTCGAGCACGTGCATGGCGAATCCCGCGACCGCGGCCAGGCCATGGTCGACCTGATGGAGCAATACCGGGCCAACGGCCTGGAAATTGATGCCAAAGAACTGCCGGATTACCTGCCGCTGTTCCTGGAATACCTCTCCACCCGCCCCTGGGAGGAAATCCTGAACTGGCTGGAGGATATTCACCACATTCTGGGGTTGCTTGGAGAGCGCCTGTACCAGCGTGAAAGCCTCTACCACGTTGCGATGGATTCCCTGCTGGTGCTGTCCGGCCGCAAGGCCGACCGCCAGGAACTGGCGCAGCTCGTTGCCTCGGAAGAGCGCGACGACACCCCCGAAGCACTGGACAAGGTCTGGGAAGAGGAAATGGTGAAATTTGTGGATGACCAGGGCAGCTCCTGTGGCACCGGTGGCGTGGTTGGACAGCGCCGCCGCGAACTGGAACAGACCCAGACCATTCACCTGAGTGATCAGCTGATGACGGACGCAACGCCCCGTCCGGCAGGGCGCGCCTGAGGCGCAGGAGGAAAAGACAATGTCCTATATCAACACACTCTTGTTCGGAATCTATCCCTACATCGCCCTGCTGGTACTGTTTGTCGGTACCTGGGCGCGTTATGACCATGGCCAGTTCACCTGGAAAGCCCATTCCAGCCAGATGCTGCGCAAGAAAAACATGGTGATGGCCAGCGTGCTGTTCCACGTCGGCGTACTGGTGATCTTCTTCGGCCACCTGGTGGGCCTGCTTACTCCGCACTGGGCCTACGAGTGGATCATCACTCCGGGCCAGAAACAGGTGATGGCGATCCTGGTGGGCGGTATCGCCGGCGTCATGGCCATCATCGGTGGCGGCATGCTCGCCTGGCGTCGTATGACCGACCCGCGGGTTCAGGCCAGCAGCACCTTCGCTGACAACATGATCATCATCATTCTGGTGGTTCAGCTGGTCCTCGGTATGCTCACCATCCTGCCCACCATGGGCCACCTCGACGGCAGCACCATGCTCAAGTTCTCCGCCTGGGCCCAGGGCGTCTTCACCCTGGAAGGATCTGGCATCGCCGCCTACATTGCCGACGTGCACTGGATCTACAAGACCCACATCTTCCTGGGCCTGACCATCTTCGTACTCTTCCCGTTCACCCGACTGGTGCACATGCTCAGCGTGCCGGTGGAGTATTTCGGACGGAAGTACCAGGTGGTTCGCAAGCGCGCCTGAACGGATACAGCCACCCTCTCGTCCCGGGAGGGAGGCTGGCAAACTGATTGACGGAGAGTCGCACCATGCAACTGATCCCCACCGGCGAAGCCGGCAAACCCAGAAACCAGTTCCCGCCGGTCTATGTGGGTGAGACTCTCATCCATGAAGACGACATCGCCCGGGAAATGCAGCACCATCCCGCGGAAGAGCTGGCGGAAGCCTGGCACGAAGCAGCCAGAAGCCTTGCCATCCGTGAATTGTTACTGCAACAGGCCAGCCGCCTGAACCTGGACAGCATCGAAGACGAAGAAGACCGGATAGCCCGGGTGCTGGAACTCGAGCTCAAAGTGCCAGACCCGAGCGAACAGGACTGCGAACGCTTCTACGCCGCCAATCCCGCCCGCTTCTGCAGCCCTACCATCATGGCCGTCAGCCACATACTGCTGGCTGCCGCTCCGGATGATATTGAAGAGCGCATGCGTCAGGAAGAAGCTGGCCGACAGCTGCTGTCTGCCCTCCTGGACGGCCGCTCGCAGTTTAACGAATTGGCTAAACAGTATTCCGCCTGCGAATCCCGCCACCAGGGCGGCAGCCTCGGCCAGATCAGCAAAGGCCAGACCGTCGAAGAATTCGAACGCCCGGTCCTGAGCCTGAACGAAGGCCTCCACCCCGAGCTGATCGAAAGCCGCTATGGCTGGCACATCGTTCGAGTAGACCAGCGAATCAACGGCGAACTGCTGCCTTATGAACATGTAAAACCTCAGATTCGCCAGTACCTGAGCGAAAGCGTGACCCGCCGGGCATTCCGGCAATATCTCCAGGTATTGGCTGCGGAAACCGGTGTGGAGGGCGTTGATCTGGAGCTGCCGGATTCGCCTTTGATGCAATGACTGCTTGGTTAGCAAAGCGAATAATTGAGCTAAGTCAATTACCCAGGAATAACACCAAGGATACCCCCATCGGGGGAGCGATTTTTCATCAGTATCCTTCTAGTATTTAAAATAAGATTTTGAATGCATGAATATGCAGAGAGGGTACAACCATGGCCATGACACAAACTGCTGAACAGCGATATACCAAGCCGGTGCTTGTCGCCATCAACAAACCACTTGATGAAGAAGACAGCCTGGAAGCGCTTCGCAGCCATGCCCTGTTCTGCAATCTGCGCCCGAAAGACCTCGATAGTCTGATCCAGCAATCGCGCCGGCTGAGACTCGGTCACCACCAGCTGCTCTACCGTCAGGATATGCCGGCTCATCACTTCTTCTTTGTGATTTCAGGCCGTCTGCGTCTGTATCGCCTGGATTCCTCCGGCGTAGACCGAACCCTTGACAGTATTGCACCCGGGGACTGTTTTGCCGAAGTCATGATTTATGCCAATCCGCCCAGGTATGCATGCTACGCAGAGGCCCTGAAGTCCAGCGAAGTGCTCATGATCCCGGTTAAAGCTTATCGGGAATTGCTGGATCGGAATCCCGAGTATGCCCAGGCGGCCCTGAGCCACTACGCCATGCGTGCGGTGTCCAGATTCCACGATCTTGAGATCATGACTGTCCAGAATGCCCGGGATCGTTTGATTCGTTACCTCATTGATTTGCTGCCGAACGGCGCGGAGGAAGGTGGCGAAGTCGAGTTGCCGTTGCCCAAATGCCTGGTGGCTTCACGCCTGGCCATGCAGCCCGAGACTTTCTCCAGAATACTGGCAGATCTCAAATCCAATGGTTTGATCAGAGTGAATCGCAGCAAGCTCTTTATTTCCGACCCTCAGCGGCTGATCGCTATCAGCCAATAGCCTCTCCGGGCCTCCGGGCCCGGCTTTTTGACCGCCTTGAACATCAGGGGATAGTGATGATCAGCAGTTACCAGCATCTTGTTCAGGCCAGCCGGAAAGAACCGGAGCCCCAGCGCTTTCTGTTCGTTTTTTGCAAAGCCGAATTACCAGACGACGCCAGTGCCGCAGAACGGGCTGCTTTTGAACGCGGCGAGGGTGGCGCACTGATGCCGGTTATCTGTGTCGACAAAACCCCCGATGAGGTTCCTTATTTCGATGTGTTAGCGGAGGAATCCCGCGCGACAGGCCAGGACTGGGACATGGTCTTTGTCGCGGCCATGTCGGGCCGTGGCGGCCATGCTCCTTCCAGTGATGAGGCCCAGCAACCCCTGACCATGATGGTGGAAAGCATCCGCATGGGGCATCTGGGCAATTACCTTCCCCTCAATAAAGCCGGCCACGCCATTAGCCTTGACTGAACTCAAGGCGCCTCTGGTTGGCCGAGGACTATCCTCAAAGAGGTATTTGATTTTCCTCAAAATTGAACGACCCTTGATGTAATCCATGGGGTATTGGGAGTTGTAGTGAGAAACGTCCTCCGTTGTGCGCTATCCATCTTGATGATACTTGCTGCTTCGCTGAGCTGGGCCCAGCCGTTATCGGAATACAGCCCTCCGGCCGGACGCCAGCTCATCGAAAAAGCCTTCCCGGAAGCGACAGAACTCCAGCCGATGGAAGGCAACCGAGCCATCCAACAGGTGTATTCCGGTGAGGAGCTTATAGGCTACGCCTACCAGTCCCTGGACTTTGTCCAGACTCCCGCCTATTCCGGCAAACCCCTGAATGCCATGGTGGTGCTCGATACCGCCGGAGAAATTCGTGCCGCCAAAGTCATACATCACGATGAACCCATCCTGCTGGTGGGTATCCCCGAAAGCAAGATGCATGAGTTCACTGACCAGTACACCGGTCTGAAAGCCGACCAGCGGGTGACCGTTGGAGGCACGTCTACCGAACGCAAGGTGGCGGTGGATGGCTTGTCCGGCGCTACGGTCACCGTGATGGTTATTAACGAAGTCATTATGCGCACTGCCCACCGGGTGGGTGTCGAGATTGGGTTGATTGAAGGTGGCAAAAGCAACCGGCCGCCCATGGCCAATGTGAACGCGGAACAGTTTCAGGAAAAGTCCTGGCAGGAGTTGACCGGTGACGGTTCCATTCGCCGCCTGGTGTTGACCAAAGGGCAGGTCGACGACTCTTTTGTAGGAACCCCTGCCGAGGGCATCGAAACTGCAGACGCGGGCGAACGCGATGACATCCTGATCGAGCTCTACGCTGCCTATCTGGATGCGCCGACCATTGGTCGCAACCTTCTGGGTGAAAATCAATACCAGTGGCTGATGTCTGAACTCCAGGACGGGGAACATGCCATCGCGGTGATGGCCAACGGTGAATACTCCTTTAAAGGTTCCGGCTACGTGCGGGGCGGCATTTTTGACCGGGTGCAGATCCGCCAGTTTGGCGACACCTTCAACTTCCGGGATCTCGATTTCCATCGGCTCAGCGACGTTTACGGTCAGGGTATGCCCGAGTTTTCGGAAATGGCGATCTTTATCGTGCGCCAGCAGTACAACTTCGATCCTGGCACGCCCTGGACGCTGGAGCTGACTGTCAAGCGCCAGACCGGCCCGCTGGACAGTGAATTCCAGGTGTTCCCTCTGGAGTACCAGTTGCCAGACCAGTACTACACGCGTCCGGAACCGGTTCTGAGCGACGAAGAGTGGCTTGAAAACCAGCCGCTGTGGATTCAGGTGTGGTACCAGAAACAGTTCCAGATCACCGTGTTGGGTCTTGGTATCGCCGTGCTGCTGTTCATCCTGTTCTTCCAGGACTGGCTGGTACAGAAGCCGAAAATGATGCGCTGGATTCGCCACGGCTTCCTGGTTTACACCCTGTTCTTCATCGGCTGGTATGCCCTGGGTCAGCTTTCCATCGTCAACGTGCTGACGTTTGTGAACAGCCTGATCAGCGGCTTCAAATGGGAAACCTTCCTGATCGATCCGATCATGTTCGTGCTCTGGGCCGTGGTGGCCGGCATCGTCCTGCTCTGGGGGCGGGCGGTGTATTGCGGCTGGCTGTGCCCGTTCGGCGCCCTGCAGGAGCTGATCAATGAAATCGCCCGCAAGCTCAAGGTACCGCAGTACACCGTGCCTTTTGCCTGGCACGAGCGCCTGTGGGCCATCAAGTACATCATCCTGCTGGTGCTGTTTGGTATTTCTCTGGAGTCCATGGCCACCGCCGAGCGCATGGCTGAAGTGGAGCCGTTCAAGACCGCTATTACCCTGCATTTTGACCGCACCTGGCCGTTTGTGACCTACGCCGTGCTGTTGCTGGTGGTCAATATCTTCACCCGCAAGGTGTACTGCCGCTACCTGTGCCCGCTGGGTGCCGCCCTGGCGTTGCCCACCAAACTGCGGGTGTTTGACTGGCTCAAACGTCGCAAGGAATGCGGTAACCCCTGCCGTCTCTGCGACAAGGAATGTGAAGTCCAGGCGATCCATCCGGATGGACACATCAATTACATGGAGTGCCACTACTGCCTGGATTGTCAGATGACCTATTTCGACGACCACAAGTGCCCGCCGCTGATTGTGAAGCGCCGTGGCAAGCGCCGTGGTCACAACGCACCCGGCCACCCAGAGGAAATTCCGGTGGTGCAGGTGAACTGAGTAGTCCCGAGGAGCCAGCCATAAGGCCCCGGTAAAGTCATGAGAAGCAATAACCGCCATAACCAATAACGGAGTTGGATGCTATGAAAAAAAGAGATGATCTGACCAAGGACACGCCGGAGGTTTCCGAAGGTGGTCTGAGCCGTCGTCGCTTTATGGGTGCGGCTGCGCTGGCCGGTGTCGCTGGTGCAACCGGTCTGGGCACCTCGGTCATGTCCCGTGAGACCTGGGCTTCGGCTGCGGAAGAAGCCCGCAATAAGGCTCACGTCGCCCCGGGCGAGCTGGATGAGTACTACGGTTTCTGGAGTGGTGGCCACCAGGGCGAGGTGCGTGTGCTTGGCGTGCCCTCCATGCGTGAACTGATGCGTATTCCGGTATTCAACGTGGATTCCGCAACGGGTTGGGGGATTACCAACGAAAGTAAGGAAATCCTGGGCGGTGACCAGCAGTACCTGAACGGCGACTGCCACCACCCGCACATTTCCATGACCGACGGTCGTTACGATGGCAAGTACCTGTTCATCAACGACAAGGCCAACACCCGGGTTGCCCGTATCCGTCTGGACATCATGAAGACGGACAAGATTACCCACATCCCGAACGTACAGGCCATTCACGGTCTGCGCCTGCAGAAAGTACCCAAGACCAACTACGTGTTCTGTAATGCCGAGTTTGTCATCCCGCAGCCCAACGACGGCACGGATTTCAGCCTGGACAACAGCTACACCATGTTCACCGCCATCGACGCAGAAACCATGGATGTGGCCTGGCAGGTCATCGTTGACGGTAACCTGGATAACACCGATGCCGACTACACCGGCAAGTACGCTGCTTCTACCTGTTACAACTCAGAGCGTGCCGTTGATCTTGCGGGCACCATGCGTAACGACCGCGACTGGGTGGTTGTGTTCAATGTGGAGCGCATTGCTGCGGCGGTAAAAGCCGGCAACTTCAAGACCATTGGCGATTCCAAGGTGCCGGTTGTCGACGGCCGAGGCGAATCCGAATTCACCCGCTATATTCCTGTGCCGAAGAACCCGCACGGTCTGAACACCTCTCCCGATGGCAAGTACTTCATTGCCAAC